>JAYUTD010000570.1:0-2761 GCA_043755305.1 Saprospiraceae bacterium | reverse complement strand
AATAAAAAATAAAGGGAGATTGACCAGCCAAATAAGAAAAGAAAACTACACGAAAAAAGATTGTTTCATGATTCAATATATCGTAAAAGCTGCAGCTTTTATGAAATTAATTAATCTATTTTTTAATCATTAAAACTCTAAAAAAATGAGTACTAAGTTGAATGCGAAATTCATTATTGAGGCTGAGGAAAGATTGGCCAACATCAAGTCCATTGATCCGAATCTAGATTTGGGTAATGGGGTTTCAGTACCGGCCTTTGATAAGGCGATACAAAAGTACCACAGCGATAAACTTGTGTACAAAACTCAAATTGCCGCCAGTAAGGGAACGATGGCAGCGCTAGTAGACAATGAAGTGCAGATCAGGGATCTAAATCAGCATTTATTGATAGGCATAGCCGCTAAGTATGGCTTAAATTCTGAGGAGTATGCAATAGCAGGTGGAATTAGGAAAGTTGACAGAAAGCAACCAAAACGTAAGGCTACTGTCAAAAGAAAGGATGGCCAGTGATCTATTTTACACTAGTTGAAAAGAGCCTCGGTGCATTTGTGCCGGGGCTTTTTTATTGAAGGTACAATGCTTTGGTTTATTGATACCGTGAATTGTAATAATGTGCTTAATAAGCGGCTATATTTCATATAAAGTATTCTGTCAATAGATATGAAGTATTTTGACTTTATTGCTTGAATAATCACCTATTGCTTTTGCGATATTTTATTTGAGGTATAATGTAAGTATGGGTGACCGGTTTGCGGGCTTGCGAAGGTGGCGATTTTTACCACAAAAATCCATACGAAGAACCGCACTTCAATTATACGAAAAATTGTCATACGAATCACTGAACCGCCACTTTTGCAAGCCCGCTGTTACCTGATGCCCTTCTACTTTTGTCGGTCTCATTTTAGAATATTGTTGCTGTATTTTGTCTTACTAGATTATTTGCACTTTGTACTGAAGGAATAAAGTTTTCTGGCTGAAAGAATATTTCACTTCGGTCAAGTGTCTTTTTTATTTTTGCTCTCAACAATAATTCTCTTGCTTTTTCAAGGTCTTCGTCAATGGAATTTTTGCTCCCGATTTTAATTAGCACTACAAGAAACTCCAAGCAAAAAAGAAACAAGGTAAAGAGAATGTAAACTCCAAGCATAAATTTATCTTTTACAATCAAGTCAAACATTGCTCTTATTCTTACAAGCAATGCGTTTCCATTAAAGTCAGCTTCTGCTTTTGTCTTTGCATGTGCTTTAGCTGCGTCCACACTGGTTGAAAGTGCAGCAAGTTTATTGTTCTCTGTGTTGTAATCTGTTTGTTGTTTATCGGCAACATTAATTTTCAGTAATGCAATTTTACCGACTTGTTTTTGATGACTACCACTTGAGCCGTCAGCTTCTCCCTTTGCGTCTTTCAAAGATTGATTCCATTCAAATCCTTTTTGATTTACGATTGATTGTTGCAAACCAATTTGATTTTGATAATCCCTTTCAACTTTATGAACGGCACTATCAACTTCCGCTTGCTTGTAGTAGGCAACTTGATTGTCAATGTCGTGTTTGAAAATCACCTCGTCCAAACTGATTGAACCTAATGAGGCAACAATAATCCCAAGGAAAATTCTAAACCAAAATATCGGTTTGCTTCCATTTGACATTACGATTGCTCTTTCAATCAGAAAGATTATAAACGCTGCAATGAATGCTGTGAGAATTGCAGAGAAAACACTTCCTTCTAAAACATTGCTCACAAGTAAGTAGCCGTTTATGAACCAAAGAATAACCGGCACGATTAAACAGTTCGCATATAATGCAACTTTTCTTTTGCTTGCCGGTTGGAATGTGGCTGTGTATTTTGGATTTTCTCCAATGATGATACTATAGAACTTCAACATGATTTTTAGTTTTTATGGTTAAATATTTTTGATTGAATTAAGAAGATTTTCTCCGATGATGTAGTCATTCAACCCTTGAATGAACCCTTGATGGTAACTGTGAATTGCATTCATAACCCACCCTTCGTTTTCGGATGAAAGTTCTTTTTGCTTTTGCAATAGAGCCAAAGAAGAATTTAATTCTTCAATTGTATTTTCAAGTGTTTGTCTTGTAGTGTCCGCAATTTGCCCTACATGGGCAATCATATTTTTCATTTGTAATCTGCTGCCAAATTTTTCTTGAATGGCTTGGTCAACGATAAGTTGAAACTCTGCTTTGATTTTTTTCTTTCCTACCTCAAGTGTTTCTTGCGAATGATATTCATAACCGTCATTCGTTCCTATTGAATGATAGTTTCGGTTTAGGAAAATTGTAATCTTACTTTGTGTTTCTGCTGCCGCTTGTTGTTCAGGTTGCGGTGCTTCGTTGTCTATGAATAAATCAACTGGTGGAATGTTTTCCGCTTGTGTTTCCACAACTGTAGTTAGTGGTTCTTCAATCATTTTGATTGGATTTTCTGTTTGGGTTTTGCTGCCAAAGAATTTTGATAAGATGCTCATGATTTTTAATTTTTGATTATGATTAAATGTTGAATGTTGGAACTTTAAAATTTGAATGCCCTGCTGAATGGCACTTGTCGCAAAGTGTAATCAGATACTTACTTTGATATTTCCAGGGAAGTAAAAACTGTCCTGTCCGTTTGCTCACATGATATTGCCTGTGATGCACATGAAGTTCGGTTGTTGCGGAGCAACAACGGCACTTGTTGTTGTCTCTTGCCAAAATGATTTTTCGTTTCTCAAACCACCTTGGGCTTTTTAGAAGTGCGTTGTAT
>JAYUTD010000569.1:0-6907 GCA_043755305.1 Saprospiraceae bacterium | reverse complement strand
TGTCTTACAGTTCCTACATTGAGCCCCGCATACCGCACATTATTGCCCAGCTTGAGTCCATTGACATTGTGGAATAAGCCATATATTTTTGATGTACTGCCAAACATATTTTGTTTATCCCCGATGAAGTATACCCCAAGGATAAATAAAATCGTACCCGAAAAAAGAAGCACTCCCAATTTCAAATTTCTGCCTATTGATTTATCCATAATTGTATTATTTAAAAAACGCTTTAACTTTAGGATCCTTTGATTGATTCAATTCATCAAATGTTCCTTCAGCATAATTTAATCCATCTATCAATAGTATCATCCGATTGGATATTGCCCTTGCACAATCTACATCGTGGGTGATAATAATGGCAGAAGTTCTGTATTTTTCCTGTATAGATTTCATTAGCAATACTATTTCCTTTGAAGTGATAGGGTCTAGGCCGGTTGTGGGTTCATCGTATAAGATGATTTTGGGTTTAAGAATCAGGGTGCGGGCCAGTGCTATCCTTCTTTTCATGCCACCTGACAATTCATTGGGCATAAGGTCAATGGCTTTTTCTAGACCGACATTGGTCAATGCTTCCATGACAAGCGGCGTAGTATCGGCCAGTTCGCCAAATTTTTTGGTGTGTCTTCTCAGCGGAAATTCAAGGTTTTCTCTCACGGACATTGAATCATACAATGCACTTCCCTGAAATAAAAAACCTACCTCTGTTCTCATTTCGTCTAATTCTTCATCATTCATATGGTGAATGTCCTTGTCCATAATTTTAATGTCTCCGCTATCCGCCGATTCAAGCCCGATTAAACATTTTATCATGACAGATTTTCCCGAACCTGATTTGCCCATGATGACTAGATTTTCACCTTCATAAAGCACCATATGAAAGCCATCGAGCACTTTATTGCTTCCATAACTTTTGAAAAGATTACTTATTTCTATGACTGTCTTTCTTTCTTCCATAAGCTTACAATTCAAAAAATATATCTGTGATCAATACAGCTATAAAGTCAAGCACAAATAGTAACATTGATGTGTACACAACAGCAGTATTTGCTGCTGCGCCTACCCCTTCCGTACCCTTGCTGCAATTGTACCCTTTGAAACAACCCACTAATCCTATAGCAAATCCAAAGAAGAAAGATTTTATGGTAGATGGTAGTAAATCACTCATTTCGAGTGCACTAAATACTTCATTGAAGTAGAGCTGAAAAGATACATCACCTTTTAAACTTTCTACGAGGTAGGAGCCATATAAAGCTAAGGCGTCACCCACGATTACGAGAATAGGTATCATCAGTGTGGTCGCAAGTATTCGGGTAACTACGAGGTATTTATAGGGATTGGTACCTGATACTTCCATAGCATCTATTTGTTCAGTGACCCGCATTGATCCCAGTTCTGCACCTATACCTGAGCCAATCCTTCCTGCACATATCAGTGCGGTAATGATAGGTCCGATTTCACGAATGATAGAGATACCTACCATAGCTGGCATCCACGAGACGGCACCAAACTCTTGTAGCGTTGGTCTTGATTGCAGGGTAAACACCAGGCCTATGATAAATCCGGTAACACCTACCAGCAACAATGACTTATTGCCCATATTGTAGCATTGCCTCAAAAATTCTCTGAATTCAAAGGGCCGTTTTGAGACCTCTTTAAAAAATCGACCACAGAACATTGACAAGTCTCCGATCTCAGAAAAGAAATTTGCCAGATTACCGCGGGTTTGGTCGAACATAGATGATGGATTTGAACAAAATTAAGGAATTTTGGCTTTATAGCTTTTGATAAAGATCATTGTGCATAATGATATAGATTGGATTTGTGAGAATTAATCATCCTCATCCTCATCATAAACTGAAGTTCAATCGTGATTTTCAAAAAGACTTGGATTAATTAAACCAATTATTGAAATTAATAGCGTGTTCGAATCAAGCACAATCATACCATGCCACTTTGTAAATTTGAATGCCACTGGTCTCATCAATCATTCTACACATCAAACAAATCCCTCAATTTCTCTTCCTTAGGAATATCCACCACATTGTCCGATTCAGTATTGGAAATGGACAAGCCAATTAAGCGCAATTGAGTGCATATGTCCTGATTGCTTTCAACCAATTTTCTTGCTTCACCATAGACCTGATCAAATGTCTTGAATGGCTCTTCCAGAGTGATGCTTCTTGTCTTCTGAATAAAATCTCTGTTCTTAACTTTCAAGGTCAGTGTCTTGCCATAGAAGTTTGACTTGACTATAGCTGCAGCGAGTTTTTGACTGATGTATTCTGTATGCGTCAGTATCTCTTCAAGGTTAGAAATATTTTCATCATAGGTGCGTTCCACTGCAAGCGACTTGCGCTCACGGTTGGGTTCTACTGGTCTGGTATCGTGTCCTCTGACTATGTCGTAATAAAATGCACCACTCTTTCCGAAATGCTTTACGAGCTGCGTCTTGTCCCATTGCTTGAGGTCATAGCCGTTGTGTATGCCCAGGCTTTTCATTTTTTCAGCTGTGACTTTGCCTACCCCAAAGAATTTGTGGATGGGCAATTGCTCCAGAAAGGGTAAAGCCTTCATCGGCGTAATCACAGTGATGCCATGCGGCTTTTTGATACCGGAGGCTACCTTTGCTAAAAACTTGCAGTAGCTTACACCTGCAGATGCAGTTAGAGATATATTTTGGTATATGTCTTTTTGGATTTGCATGGCTACATCGGTAGCGTATTTGATGTTTTTTTTATTGACGGTAACATCGAGGTAAGCTTCATCCAGAGACAAGGGTTCTATAAGGTCAGTATAAGAAGCAAATACTTCCCGGATTTCGCGGCTTGCTTTTTTATAGGCGTCAAATCTCAGGTCTACGAAGATTATGTCAGGGCAGAGTTCTTTGGCCTTCCATCCCGGCATGGCTGACTTGACACCATATTTTCTTGCTTCGTAAGAAGCAGTAGTTGTCACTCCTCTTTTGCCACCGCCGCCCACAGCTATCGGCTTGCCACGCAATTCAGGAAAATCCCTTTGCTCAACAGAAGCATAAAATGCGTCCATATCGACATGGATTATCTTTGTATAATCGTCATAAGAATCTGGAAGTATAAATTCCATGGGTAGAGAAATTACGGTGCAAGTCTTGTTGCCTTCCAACCATCAGCGGTTGACTTATATTTTATTCTGTCGTGCAGTCTGTTGCGGCGCCCTTGCCAAAATTCTATTTCAGTCGGATTGAGCATATATCCGCCCCACATTGGTGGTTTTGGCAATAAATCTACGCCATCAAAAGTTTGGGATGATTCATGCACAAGGCTTTCAAGCACAGCTCTGTCTGCTATGGGCATGCTCTGCGGTGAAGACCAGGCTGCAATCTGACTTTCTCTGGGCCTTGTCTGAAAGTACGTTTCAGATTTTGCTTCATCGTACTTTATTACACTGCCTCTAATCCTTACTTGCCGCTCCAGGTCCAACCAGTTGAATACAAGACATGCATGTGGATTGATCTGTAATTGTTGCCCTTTGGCGCTTGAATAATTGGTATAAAATACAAAGCCATTGCCTTCCACTTCTTTAAGCAATACGATTCTTGCATCCGGCATTCCATCGCTATCGACTGTGGCAATCGCCATAGCATTGGGTTCTTTGACCTCTGCATCTACCGCATTTTTAAACCATATAGTGAATGCTTTAATAGGATCATGGCCCAGTGAATCAATGTCTAAAGCTTCATTGCTGTACTGCGCTCTCATCCCTCCAATATCTATACTCATAAGGCTGCGATTTCATTAATTTTATTGATCAAAAATTGTTTTGTTTGTACGCCGGAAGCCCGCCAATGCATCTTGCCATTCTTGTATATGGCAACCGTTGGAATTGACATGATGTCGAGTTTTCGAGCCAGAGATTCATTTCTGTCCACATCGATTTTAATGACCCTGATGACTTCACCCATTTCATTTTTCACTTCCTGTATGATGGGAGAAAATTGCTTGCATGGGCCACACCAATCGGCGTAAAAGTCAATTAAGACAGGTGTTTCATCATTAATAATTTCGGTGAATTTCATTGTTGTATTTTTCAATTATTATATAAAAGTACATATTTAAAACGTGGATGAAGCGACAAAGGTTCATCTTCGAAGGCCAATGCAAAAAATACAGCCATAAAAAACAACCATCGCACATCCATTGACAAGCGTAAGCAAAAGGAACATTTGCCTATGTGGCATCTTCAAATGGAATCTTTGTAAAATTGCTTCTTTTCTGTCACAAAATGAATAATCTATAAATTATAAATTTTTACCATGGATTCCATATGAATTTTAAAAAACCAAATCCATGTTTGAAACTAAAATAAATGAGTAGATTTACCCTGTAATCAAAACAAAACTATAGTATGGCTGAAAAAAACGACAAAAAAGTCATCAGGTCATGGGCGTTGTTTGACTGGGCCAATTCAGCTTATGCTCTGGTAATTTCAACAGCCGTATTTCCCAGTTATTTTATTCATTACACCCCTGAAACCATCCATTTGGCAGGGTACTCGATTAGCAACAAATCCCTGTATTCATTTGCAGTTTCTTTTTCCTATATAATCATTGCTGCTTTGTCTCCGCTCTTGTCAGGTATGGCGGATATCAGTGGCAGAAGGATGTTCTTTCTAAAGATGTTTTCATTGATTGGCGCCATAAATTGTTCCCTTCTTTTTTTCTTTTATGGCGAGCCGGAAGTAGGACAATCCATGCTGTGGCTGGGTACCTCTGCTTTTATCTTAGCCACCATAGGTTTTGCGGGCAGTTTGGTATTTTATGACTCCTATTTGCCTATTATTGCTACGGAAGACCAATTCGACAAGATCAGTGCCAAAGGTTATTCTTATGGCTACTTTGGCTCTGTGTTGCTGCTTTTATTCATACTTTGGATGGTGTTGCAACCGGCAACATTCGGTATTGTAGATGAAGCCTTGCCTGCAAGAATTGGTTTCTTATTGGTAGGGGTTTGGTGGATAAGCTGGGCGCAGATTACCTTTAAAAATTTACCAAAAGACAGTATCACTAAAATAGATTTTTCATTGTTGTCCAATGGCTATGTCGAGATAAGAAAAGTATTTGGCCAGGCCATAAAAAACAAAGACATCATCAATTTTTTGGTGGCTTTTTTCCTTTACAGCGCAGGCGTACAAACGGTGGTATACCTTGCCTCCATATTTGCAGAAGCAGAGTTAAAAATGGAAACCAAAGAATTGATATTCGTCATTCTGATTATACAACTTATAGCCATTCTGGGAGCATGGATGTTTGCAAGGGTATCAGGTATTGTTGGCAATAAAATAGCTATCATTATTCAAATTGTGGTGTGGATGTGTATTTGTATCATAGCGTACAATATCCACTCAAAGGCTGTGTTTTATTTTACAGCGGCATTGGTAGGCTTCGTATTGGGTGGAATACAGGCATTGTCCAGAGCGACCTATAGCAAGCTGCTCCAGGTGCAAAGCAACCTTGGAGACCTTACTTCCTATTTTAGCCTTATGGATGTCTTGTACAAATTATCGATAGTAAGCGGTACATTTTTATTTGGCGTTGTATACCATATGACTGGAAATATGAGGTATTCTGTGCTTGTGCTGTCCTTCCTATTTTTATTTAGTCTCTTTTTTATTTATAGGGTCAACGTACCAAAATCTCATTTAGGTGTAAAATCTTAATACTCGTTATACCAAAGGAATTATCTCTTTGTGTGGGAAAACATGCGTTAAACAATTAGGTATGCATCGTATAATTTACGTCTTTTCAATTAAAATACGCTGATTGTGCTTGTAGTTTACTTTTTTAAATGGCTATAAATCATTTATTTAAGTCTAATGTTAGGATAATAATTTTTGTTTACAATAAAATCTGATTTTCTTTGCATCCTGAATTTTTTGGTAGTTTGGACATGAATGTAATATGGTTTGATCACTTGTTGTTTTTCATTGTAGGCATTGTCTTGCCTGTCATGTCTATTATGACTGAAAAACCCACCATTGATGCAGAAACCGGAGAGGAGATTCTTTTTTCAAAAACAGACCTTCCCCCTAAAAAACACATTTATTATACCAATGGCTTAATCCTGGTCATTGGCGCACTTGTAGTCCTTACTTTGTGGAATGTTACTTATAGGTCTTTTGAAGTTTTGGGCGTAATCACTCCTACCATTGATCCCCTGGTCATTGGAATATGTATTGCTATAGTATTGATCTATACTATTGACACAAGCATAAATTTTATAAAAAGCAAACAAACGGACGATAAGTCCGGCGATCTTTCCAATGTAATGCCCACAAGCTGGAGCGATTACGGGCATTTTGTATTTCTGGCAATAGCCGCCGGAATTTGTGAAGAGATTGTATTTAGAGGTTTTTTGATTAACTATATCAATCAAATGTTGCCAAATGTGTACTATGGTTACTTCATAGCTTTGGTACTGCCTGCACTAATTTTTTCAGTAAGTCATATCTACCAGGGATGGTTTGCAGTATTAAAAATATTTGCTATTTCACTTTTATTTGGAGCTTTATTCATTTATTCCAAATCCTTATTGCTTGTCTGCTTAATACATGTATCGGTAGATTTGGTATCAGGTGCGGTCATGGTGGTTGTGTCCAGGAGAAATGAGAAGGAAAATTAAGTGCTTAACCAACCATAGCCTTAACCTCTTTTATGGCATTATTTAATAAAGAGCAATAATAAAAACGCTGTTTCTTAATCTCTTCATAAATTGCCATTAAACAAAATATACCTTATCTTTGTCTTTAGTTAGATGAATGACCATAACCATATCTTAAAAAAAGCTTCTTTGAAAGCTACACCATTGCGCAAAGAGGTGTTGAATATTATTTCTGCATCAAGTTATGCTTTGGACAATCAGGAAATAGA
>JAYUTD010000568.1:0-2772 GCA_043755305.1 Saprospiraceae bacterium | reverse complement strand
TTGCCGTAGATTGGCCGGTAAGATATAAAGACATTGCACCCTGGTATGATTATGTAGAACAATATATAGGAGTAAGTGGCCAAAACGAAGGCCTTAAGCAATTGCCCGACGGAAAATTCCTTCCACCAATGGAATTAAACTGTGTAGAAAACAAGTTAAAAGCGAGCATGAAGTCTAAATTCAATCGAGCGCTTACTATAGGTCGTGTTGCCCACCTTACTGCTCCACTTGCAGGCAGTACAAGGGGCACTTGCCAATCAAGGAACAGATGTATGAGAGGCTGTCCTTTTGGTGCTTATTTCAGCTCATTGACGAGTACTTTACCGGCAGCAGAAAAATCAGGGAACTACACTATAAGACCATTCTCCATTGTCACAGAAATAGTTTATGACAAAGAAACACAAAAAGCCAAAAGTGTAAGAATCAAGGATGCAGAGACAGGCGAGTCCCATGAATTTTTTGCCAAAGTCATTTTTTTGTGTGCTTCCACTTTTGGGTCTACACAAATCTTAATGCAATCTACTTCAGAACGCTTCCCGAATGGTATGGGAAATGATAGTGGAGAACTTGGGCACAATGTGATGGACCATCATTTTAGACTAGGTGCGCAGGGCTCTACCGATGAATTTTCTGATAAATATTATAAAGGCAGAAGAGCCAACGGATTATATGTGCCAAGATTCCAAAACATTGATAAAGCTTCCAAAAAAAGTTATCTGAGAGGCTTTGGTTACCAGGGTGGAGGTTCAGTGGAGAACTGGGCCAGGATGATTAAGGAAGCTGATTTCGGTACCGCTTTTAAAGCAGCGATGGCGCAACCTGGCCAATGGAATATAGGTCTTATGGCTTTTGGCGAATGCCTCCCTTACCACGAAAATAAAATCTCTTTAAATAAAGAAAAATTAGACAAGTACGGATTGCCTACACTTACCATGGATGCTGAGTGGAAGCAAAATGAACTTGACATGCGCAAAGACATGATGTCATCCGCTCAGGAAATGCTTGAAGCCGCTGGTTTTAAAAATGTGAGCACATATGATTCCGGTTGCAACCCGGGACTTGGCATCCATGAAATGGGTTCTGCCAGAATGGGAAAAGATCCAAAAACTTCTGTGTTGAATGGCAACAATCAGATTCATGCTGTGAAAAATGTATTTGCTACTGATGGTTCATTTATGACTTCAGCAGCATGTGTCAATCCTTCATTAACTTATATGGCCTTTACTGCAAGAGCAGCTAACTTTGCTGTTGAAGCATTGAAAAAAGGCAATTTATAAAATATTTAAAAGTTAAACAACAATGATAAAAAATAAGGAAAATAACCCAATCAGGCAAGATAGAAGGGAAGCACTTAAAGTCATATCTATGCTTACTGGCTACGCCATTACTGCGGGCGCTGCGTCTGCATTTTTAGCCGGATGCAAAGCTGATCCTAAAGCAACTTCCGGCACAGCAAGCATTCCCACTCCAGGTGGATCTATTGATACTCCATATACTTCAGTATTCTCCAGCGATCAATTGGCTTTATTGTCTGAAGTGAGCGAAAGGATAATTCCAAAGACAGATACTCCGGGAGCAAAGGATGTAGGTGTAGCTTCTTACATTGATCAAACAGTGAGTTTATTCTTTAAGGATAAGGACAGAAAATTATTTTTGGAAAAAATAACCAGTTTTGATAAAATTGCCAATGACAAATACAAAAAGAATTTTGTTCAATTATCTGATGAAAATAAAGATGATGTATTGAAAATTATGGTAAGTGAATGGAAAAAAAATGATAAAGAACCACATATTTTTAAGGCAATGAGAGACCTTACCGTTACTGGTTACTGTACCAGTGAGGCAGGCGCTAAAAAATTACTTGTATATGATCCTGTACCTGGTCCCTATCAAGGATGTATAGACCGCAGCACGGTCAAAGGAGTTTACGCCCTATAGCTGCTTCTAATACAATTTATGAATACAGATCGCAAATAAAAAAGTTTTACATTATAAAATGTATAACTCTTTTTTTTGTTTGATCAAAAAATTGCAGATCCATATTATTTTCACAAAAATTAAAAAAACCAAAATGTATAAATATTCTCTTATTCTACTTGCCATGCTGGCTTTGTCTGCATGTAAAGAAAAAGGTGAAGGCAAAAATTATGGGCTACCTAAAATATCACTTGCCCAATGGTCCTTTCATAAGGCTTTGTTTGAAAAAAAAATGAATAATTTTCAATTCATAACCAAAGCTAAAGAACTGGGCTTTGATGGTGTAGAATATGTCAATCAATTTTTTCCTGATAAAGCGGAAGACAAAGCATTCCTTGATTCCCTGAATGCTGCAGTAAAATCGGCAGGCATTGCCAATGTATTGATAATGATAGATAAGGAAGGTTACCTTGGAGATGCAGATAGTGTAAAAAGAGACAGTGCCGTCATAAACCACAAAAAATGGGTAATGGCAGCTAAGTATCTGGGCTGCCACTCTATAAGAGTCAATGCGCACGGCGAAGGTTCTGCGGAACAAGTTTCGGAAAATGTGGTAAAAGGACTTTCTATTTTATGCGATTTTGCCGCTTTACAAAACATCAATGTCATCGTAGAAAATCACGGTGGTTATTCATCCAATGGGGCTTGGCTGGCTAATGTGATGAAAAAGGTAGGTAAACCCAATTGCGGTACATTGCCTGATTTTGGAAACTTTTGCATAAAGCGTGAAGGTGGTGGTATGTGGCAGGGTAAGTGTATGGAAGAATATGACAAATACCAAGGGGTGTCTGAAAT
>JAYUTD010000567.1:0-2776 GCA_043755305.1 Saprospiraceae bacterium | reverse complement strand
CGGGTGAAAAAATATTGGGATAAACCCAGCCCAAGGCCAGGGGAATAAAGACAGTAAGCACAATCGGAATGTGAATAGAAATGATGTACTGAATGGCTTTTTTGAGATTTGTATAAATCTTACGACCCATGGCCACGGCATCCACCATTTTTGATAAATCATCCTCCACCAAAATCAGGGAAGCAGCCTCTTTGGCAATTTCCGTACCTTTTTTGCCCATTGCAATCCCAATATGGGCGGCTTTCAACGCAGGCCCATCATTAACCCCATCGCCTGTCATAGCCACAATTTGTTTTTGTGATTTTAATGCATCAATAATTTTCAGTTTGGCATCTGGAAACATTCTTGTAAAAATCTGTGTATTCATAACAGTTTTTTTTAATTCTGTTTCTGATAGTTTCATCAATTCATCTCCGGTAATAGCACTTTCAAAACCCGAAAACCCAATTTGTTTGGCAATGGACTTTGTGGTTTCAGTGTTGTCACCCGTAATTATTTTTACGGCAATACCGGCTTTATAAAAATGATTTAAAACGCCATGGATATTCTTTTTGGGTGGGTCATAAAAAGCTACAATTCCTTTAAACACAAAAGGTAATTCTTGTTGGGTTTTTGGAAAGTTGTTTCCCTTAAAATCAGACTCGCCTACTCCTAATACCCGATAACCATGTATTGTTAAGTCTTTTATAGCCTGATGAATTTGTAGAATTTCAGTAGGTGATAAATCACAGACTTTCATCAAAGCCTCCACCGCTCCTTTGGTTGCAATAATTCTATGTCCAGCTTTGTTTTCAAAAACATGGGTCATCATAGGTGGTTTTCCTCCTAAGGGATATTCATGATTTAGAGTGAATTCCGGTCGTTCATCAGTAGGAAACACTTTTTGATAGGCCGTATGCAAAGCAATTTCCATCGGATCAAATGGAATTGGTTCACTTGCCCACATTGCTAACCGAATTAGGGCTTTTTCTTCTTCATCAATTTCTGTTTCAGCTTCAACAATAGTATTTGTTTTTAATATAAAAAGCTTTGCCAGAGTCATTTTATTTTCTGTAATAGTGCCTGTTTTATCGGTGCAGATTAGGGTGGCTGAGCCCAAGGTTTCAACGGTTTTCATTTGTTTTACCACTATTCCTTTTTTCATCATCCGCCACGCCCCCAATGCCATAAAAGTGGTAAAAGCAACTGGAATTTCTTGGGGTAATATGCTCATTGCAAGTGTGAGCGCTTTCAGCAAACTATCCAGTATTTTTTGGGTATTGAAATAATTTATGCCCCAAACCACGAAAAATATTACTATTCCAATCAATGCCATATTTTTCACAAAGCTGCCAATTTGAAGCTCTAGAGGCGTTTTTTCTTCTTTTATGCTTTCAAGGCTCTTGCCAATTTTTCCTAATTTGGTCTCGCTACCAATGGCAGTAATGGTAGCAATGGCCAAGCCGGTAGCTACAGCGGTTCCTTGAAAAATAAGATTATCGCTCGAGCCTTTATCTTTCTCAACTACAAAGGATTCCCCCGTAAGAATAGACTCATTCACCGAAAAATCATTGGAATGCACTATCACCCCATCTGCCGAAATGGAGGTGCCCTCCTCTACCATTAAACTATCACCAACAACCAATTCTTCGCTGTTAATTTCCACTATTTGTCCATCCCTAATCACCTTTGATTTGGGTTGAGAGAGGTCTTTTAATCTCTCCAAAGCATTTTTACTTCGTGAGTCTTGATACATAGAGATACTGGAAACAAGGATAATTGCAACAACCATAAAAATGCCATCTCTGGTTTGTCCACTTACAAAATAAATAACCGCAGCAACCAACAATAAGATGACCATTGGATCTTTAACAAAACCCTTTATAGCTTCCCAAAAAGCACTTTTGTGCCTATAATTTACTGCATTTTTGCCGAATTTTTCTCTTGAAGAAAGCACTTGTGTTTTTGATAACCCTTGTATGTCAAAATTATTTGAAAGCATTATTTTATTCTATTAATTTAAACAATCTGGTTTTTAATCAATTCATACAACAGGTCTGCATCTTTTTTCCGGCATAGTTCAGAGCCTTCATTCATTGTAGCAGCCGTGCCACATGCCACTCCGTATTGGAGGGCTTTGAGTAAATCATTACTTTTAGATAAGCTTAACACAATGCCTGCCACCATACTATCTCCGGCTCCTACTGTACTTTTTCTTTCTACTTTTGGGGGTTTAATTGTATGGATCACATCCTTAGTTACCAACATTGCTCCATCGGCTCCAAGCGAAACTACAGCCACTTCGCATTTGCCTTTTTCTATGAGTTGCCTTGCAACTTCTCCAACAGATTCAATTTTTATTTCATCCATTCCAACCAATGAGCTCAACTCTCCTAAATTAGGCTTAATCAAATATACCCCTGCTTCCACTGCCTTAATCAAAGCTTCGCCAGTTGTATCTACTATGAATTTTGCTTTTTTATTTTGTGCAATTAAAGCAATCCTACCAAAAATATCCTTCGGAATTCCTTTGGGTAAACTGCCGCTTGCAACAATAAAATCTACCTCTTCCACTTGCTCTATACTTTTCAAAAAGGCCTTCCATTCTGGTTCAAAAACTTCCATGCCTGGCATACCAAATCGGTATTGTTTATTTGAAATCTCTTCTATCACAACCAAATTTTCTCGTGTATCATTTTTTGTTTTGGTCACTATCGATTTAATTTCTTCCTCATTGAGCAACTCATTAAATTTTACGCCAGTATATCCACCTGCCAAATAGAAAGCTACTGCCTCG
>JAYUTD010000566.1:0-18452 GCA_043755305.1 Saprospiraceae bacterium | reverse complement strand
AAACATGCAAAGGCATAATTGGAAAAGAAAATCAAGACAAAAAGAGAAACTTAAAAAAAATTATTAAAGATGAGATTAGCTATAGTCGGTGTCACAGGACTTGTAGGCACGGTTATGAATCAAGTATTAGAAGAAGAAAATCTATCTATTACAGAATACATTCCTGTGGCAAGTGCCAAATCTGTGGGCAATAAGATATCTTTTCAGGGTGAAGATTATTCTATAGTATCGCTGGAAGATGCAGTAGCAATGAAGCCGGATGTAGCCATATTTTCTGCAGGAGGAAGTATTTCTCTTGAATGGGCACCAAAATTTGCAGAAGCAGGTACTTTTGTGGTGGATAATTCGTCGGCTTGGAGGATGGATGCTACCAAAAAATTAGTTGTGCCGGAGATTAATGCCGATCAACTGACCATTGAGGATAAAATTATTGCGAACCCCAATTGTAGTACTATTCAAATGGTCATGGCACTAGCACCGTTGCATCGCAAATATGGAATAGATAGAGTTGTAGTATCTACATATCAATCATTTACCGGTACTGGCGTAAAAGCGGTACACCAATATGAAACCGAAAAAAGTGGAAAGGTGTTACCAAAAGAGGAGATGGCCTACCACTACCAGATTTTTGAAAATTGTATTCCTCAATGTGATTCTTTTACTGCCAATGGTTACACTAAGGAAGAAATGAAGCTGGTAAATGAAACTAAAAAGATATTGAGTGATGATTCTATTAAAGTTACTGCTACTGCCGTAAGGGTTCCTGTAAATGGGGGCCATTCGGAAAGTATAAATGTAAGCTTTAAAAGAGATTTTGATCTCGACGATGTAAAAACCATCTTACAAAACACTGTTGGCATTGAGTTAATGGATGATATTTCAAACTTTAAGTATCCCATGCCGCTTTTTGCTAAAAATAAAAATGAAGTTTTTGTAGGTCGCGTAAGAAGAGACGAATCTGCTCCAAATACATTGAATATGTGGGTGGTAGCAGACAATTTAAGAAAAGGTGCAGCCACCAATGCCATCCAAATTGTAAAATATTTGGTGCAAAAGGGCTTAATTGGCTAAGTTTTTGTAGTATATACTGATGTTAAAATAGCCTATAGTTAAAACTGTTTATTAAAATTACAAGTTAAAAATGAAAACGAAAGTAGTTCTGTGGGGCGAAAATGCCTCAAATGAAAAGGTGCTTATTGCAATGGAGTTGTTGGAAAGAGACAACAAAGTAATGATTTATGTATTTCCTTTAGAAGCAGCGACGGAGACATTCTACCAATCTATGCTGGATCAATGGAGAGAAGGTAAACCTTTGGATTTTCCGCAACACACAGCGATAGAAAGACCTCTTGGAGTGACAGAAAGCCTTCTTCCCGATGACTTAAAGGTAGAGCGTACTGACCTGATTTCAAGAGCCCAGGCTGAATGGCACTTTGTTGTGCTTTCTTCTAAACTCTATGAGATGTATAAGGAAGAACTCGATGATATAAAATCAAAAATAGACAGTCTCTCTGATTATGATGAAAAATTATGGCAAGAAGCAAAAAGCTTTTGGACAAAAGTGCAAGATCAGGTTCGAGAGCAAAATCTTTTTAAAGAACACTCTGCGATTTTAAAAGAGAGAACCAACAATCTCTTTGAAAAACTCAAAGAACTTAGAAAATCACTCCAAAACGAGTTTGAAAAAACTTCTCAGGAAGTGGCAACTAAATTTTTCGAAGAAATCAAAGACATCGATGATAAAATTGAAAAAGGCCTTGGGCTAAAACCTTTATTTGAACAAATGAAATCAGTGCAAGAGAGGTATTACAAAGCGACACTTACCAAAGACGATAGAAAAACGGTATGGGACAAGTTGGACGCAACGTTCAAAGCCATGAAAGAAAAAAGACCTGCCGGCGGGACGGGAAACCGCCCTATGGAAAATAAAACCCAAGCCAGATACGATGGCTTGATTGACACCATCGGCAAAATGGAAAAATCCATCCAAAGAGATAAACAAGACTATGATTTTCAAGTTAAGAAAATTGAGCAGACCGATGGTCAATTAGAAATGCAAATCAGACAAGCAAAATTAAAGATGCTTGAAGAACGCATAAATTCTAAAAACGAAAAGCTCCAGGATATGTATAAAGTAAAAGTGGAGCTGGAAGGTAGGATGTCAAAAGACGAAGCAAGAAAAGCAACAGAAGCAAAAAAAACGGAAGCAAAAGAAATTGTAAAACAAAAAATTGCCACGGATATTGAAACAGCAAAAGAAGACCGCGAGACGATGGCGGATCTTTTGGAAAATGCCGCTTCTAAAATAAAAGAGTCAAAATCATCTAAGAAAGGAGCAGTGGAAACAAACAAGCCAGCAAGAGCAACACCTGCAGAAAGTAACTCTGACAAGGAAGAATCATTGTTGGAAGCGATCTCTACCACATTGAGTGAGACATTTGAAGACGCGGTAGATACGGTAAAAGCTGTTGCTGAAGTAGTAGGGGATAAAATCGACAAAGCGATGGATGTCGTAGAAGATAAAATAGAGGAAACGGTAGAATCAATAAAAGGAAACAAGTCCGATATTGAATCAACCGATGATGCCAATAAAGAAGAAGGGGACAAGGCATAGCTTGTTAAAGATTTTTTGATAAATGCTCGACAGTGTTTTTCGCTGTTGGGCATTTGTGTTTTACCCCAGCCTATTTATAAGATTAAAAGGGATAGACTCAATTTTTTAAAATAGAATTCACATGTTAGACAAATTAGAAGCAATTATTGATAGATACCACTATTTGGAAGAAAGACTTTCTGACCCATCGATCATTGGCGACCAAAAACAATTTGCCAAAATAAACAAAGAATACAAGGACATCTCAGCTATTGTTAATGTAACTAAAGAATATAAACTCGTTCTCGAAAATCTAGAGAATGTAAAGGTTATGCAAAAAGACCCCGACCCGGAAATGAAAGAAATGGCTGCTCTTGAAGAATCAACCCTTAATGAGCAAAGAAACAGCCTTGAAGAGCAAATAAAGGCATTGCTTGTGCCAAAAGATCCCGAGGATTCTAAAGATGTAATTATGGAAATAAGGTCAGGAACAGGCGGAGATGAAGCCAGTATTTTTGCTGGAGATCTTTATAGAATGTATACAAGATACTTTGAAATAAAAGGGTGGAAGGTCGAACTTATAGATGCAAACGAAGGTTCGGCAGGGGGCTACAATAAAATTGTTTTGGAAGTTCACGGAGAAGACACTTACGGCAAATTAAAATTCGAATCAGGGGCACACAGGGTGCAAAGGGTACCGGAGACAGAAGCGAAAGGAAGAGTACATACCTCAGCAGCCACTGTAGTTGTTATGCCAATTTTTGAAGAAGAAGAAATAAACATTAGAAAAGAAGACCTCAAAGTCGATACCTTCAGATCGAGTGGAGCCGGAGGCCAAAATGTCAATAAAGTAGAGACAGGAGTAAGATTTACCCACTTA
Source organism: Saprospiraceae bacterium (assembly GCA_043755305.1). Lineage (GTDB taxonomy): Bacteria > Bacteroidota > Bacteroidia > Chitinophagales > Saprospiraceae > JADKBO01. Next base: position 14,979 of record JAYUTD010000566.1, on the reverse strand, counting down.
CCAACAGGCATTGTTGCAGAGAGTACTGAGGCAAGATCGCAACACAAAAACCGAGATATTGCAATGCAAAAGCTCTACCAAAGAATCAATGACATTGCTAAAGAAAAAACATACTCAGAGCAAAAAGAGCAAAGACGATCACTTGTAGGCACCGGCGATCGGTCTGATAAAATTCGAACATACAATTTTCCACAAAACAGACTCACCGACCACAGAATCAACCTTACTTTGTATAACTTAGACAGAGTTATGAATGGTGACCTCGATCATATAATCGACTCGCTGGTTATGGCTGAAAATGCAGAAAAAATGAAAGGCGAGGAAGTGTAGGTTCAATGAGTTCAATAAAGGATACAGATTTACTGCAGCGAAGCTATTGCGCCGAAGGCATTGAAATTATTGCGGCGAAGCCATTGGTATGGTTCAATAAATTCAAGGGGTAACATAGAAGTACTAAAAGCCTGGGTAGTAAATAATTGCCGATTAGGTACCTAAAAGATTATCTTTGTTTAAACAAAAATATTTGACTATGAGAGCTCTTTTTTTATACGGCCTTTTATTTTCACTAAAACTATTTTCACAAGACAGAATAACAGGAAAATCTTTTGCTACAAGAAGCGAGGTATTGGCACAGCACGGTATAGCCGCTACATCTCATCCTTTAGCAACCCAGATTGCTTTAGACATGCTCAAAAAGGGAGGCACCGCCATTGATGCTGCCATTGCTGCGAATGCAGCACTTGGACTAATGGAACCGACAGGTTCTGGCATGGGTGGCGATTTATTTGCAATAGTATGGAGTGCTAAGGATAAAAAATTATATGGCCTCAATGCCAGTGGCCGGTCACCAAAAACTCTTACACTTAAATACTTTAAAGACAATGGGTACAAAAGCATTCCACCCACTGGGCCGCTCCCGGTTTCAGTGCCCGGTGCCGTAGATGGTTGGTTTGAACTGCATAAAAAATTTGGCAAATTGCCTATGTCAGACATCTTGCAGCCAACAATTTCTTATGCTGAAAATGGATTTCCAGTTACCGACCTTGTTGCATATTATATGGAAAAAGCCAGTCGATCACTGGCCAAATTTGATGGCTTTAAAGAAATATATATGCCCTCAGGAAATACTCCTAAATCAGGAGAACTTTTTAAAAATCCAGCTCTTGCAGAAACGTTAAAAAAAATTGTGTTAGGTGGCCGTGATGCTTTTTACAAAGGGGATATAGCAAGATCCATTGATGCCTATATGAAAAAACAAAAGGGCTTCTTATCCTATGACGACATGGCTGCCCACCACTCAGAGTGGGTAGAACCAGTTTCTACCAACTATCGAGGATATGATGTATGGGAATTGCCGCCCAATGGCCAGGGAATAGCTGCCTTACAAATGCTTAATATGCTGGAACTTTACGATATAAAATCAATGGGCTTTGGCAGTGCTGAATACCTTCATTTATTTACTGAAGTCAAGAAAGTAGCTTTTGAAGATCGAGCTAAGTACTATGCAGATCCGGCTTTTAATGAAATGCCTGTCGATCAATTGATCTCAAAAGAATATGCCAAAGAAAGAATAAAGCTTTTTAACCCAAAAAAGGCCTTGAAAAGATTGGACGCAGGCAATCTTAAAGCACGCGAGACAATTTACCTAACTACTGCTGATGCAGAAGGAAATATGGTGTCTTTAATCCAAAGCAATTACAGGGGTATGGGTTCGGGTATGACACCACCAGACCTGGGTTTTGTGCTTCAGGACAGAGGGGAAATGTTTTCTCTTACTGAAGGCCACAGCAATGTATTCGAACCGGGAAAGCGGCCATTTCATACCATCATCCCATGCTTTATTACCAAAGCGGGTAAGCCTTATGTAAGCTTTGGTGTAATGGGCGGAGCTATGCAGCCCCAAGGCCATGTGCAGGTTATCGTCAACATGATAGATTTTGGTATGAACCTACAGGAAGCTGGTGATGCCCCAAGAATTCAACACCTTGGATCTTCTGAACCCACAGATGAAATCATGACCGATGGAGGTGAGATCATGTTGGAGACGGGCATTCCTTATGAAACCATTAGATCGCTAATGGATAAAGGGCATACCGTAAGATACGACTTAGGTGGCTATGGTGGTTATCAGGCTATTATGTGGGATGAAGCCAATAAAATCTATCACGGAGCTAGTGAATCCAGAAAGGATGGCCAGGCTGCTGGTTGGTAGTAAACTATAAACTCTCTTCCAAAGTTAAAAACTTAGAGGACATCACAAAATTAAAAGTTAAAGTAAAAGGTAACGCCATAAAGGGATACACCCAATCTTCAAAATGCATGGTGCTTTGGAAGATACCAAGGAGAACATAACCAATACCCATACTGGTAACGTAGATCGCATAATACCTGAATGTGTTAGCAAAGCTTATTTTGTTTTTGAAGGTAAACTTGCTATTCAGATAAAAAGATAAAAAAATCAATACAGCATTGATCGCCACGTAGGTTGGCCTTAGAGGAAATTTGTAATACTTCAGAAACACAAACTGCGAACCAAGGGACAATACAGTCAGCAGAGCACCAACGGAAGCAAAGCTTAGAAATTTTTTTCGTATGTCTGTTAAGTAATTCATTCCTTTTTTCAAAAAACGACACAAGATAGACAGAAATTATTGTCTGAGGTAATAAAGGTGTTGCAGGGAAAGATTAAAAAGTAAAAACAAAAGTACATTTTTAGACATTAATAGCCAGAGATTGACATATATTTTTGGTTAGTATATAGGTCCAATGCGGCTGATAGATAATGGATTACTACATCTTTTCAACACCAAAAAACCTTCTCTCGAAGGTCTTCTTTTTCTTTTTTATCGAATGCTACAGCACCGTATCAAAAGCCACCTTAGGCGCTATCTTTGCCACTAAGTCTTCTATTTTGACCCTTTCCTGAATCAAAGTATCTCTATCTCTCAATGTCACGGTATTGTCCTCCAAGGTATCAAAATCAATCGTTACACAATAAGGGGTACCAATGGCATCTTGCCTTCTGTATCTTCTTCCGATGGCATCCTTCTCATCGTACTGACAGTTGAATGATTTCTTCAATTGATTAAACACATCAGAAGATGCTTTGGTCAATTCTTCTTTGTTTTTGAGCAGTGGCAAGATGGCTACCTTATTGGGTGCAAGACAGGCAGGCAGCTTCATCACTATTCTTTCAGAATCTTTGCCGTCAGCATCGGGAACCACTTCTTGTTGTAGCGACTCACTGATCATGGCAAGAAACATACGGTCACAGCCGATAGAAGTTTCCACTACGTATGGTATATAGTTTTCATTGAGCTCAGGGTCAAAGTACTGCAACTTCTTGCCTGACAATTCCTGGTGGGCTTTCAAGTCAAAGTCTGTTCTTGAGTGAATGCCTTCCAGTTCTCTGAATCCAAATGGAAAATCGTACTGTATATCTACAGCGGCATTGGCATAGTGGGCAAGATTGTCGTGGTCGTGGTATCTAAGTTTAGATTGCGGAGTACCAAGGGCCAGATGCCATTTCATTCTGGTTGCTTTCCAATATTCATACGCCTTCATCTCTTCGCCTGGTCGCACAAAAAACTGCATTTCCATTTGCTCAAATTCCCGCATTCTGAATATAAACTGGCGAGCCACAATTTCATTTCTAAAAGCTTTTCCGATCTGAGCTATACCAAAGGGCACTTTCTGCCTGGTCGACTTTTGTACATTGAGGAAGTTGACAAAGATACCTTGAGCGGTTTCCGGTCTTAAGTATAATTTACCTTCTTCGCCGGCAATGTTGCCTAGTTGTGTATTGAACATCAGGTTGAATTGTCTTACCTCTGTCCAGTTTCTAGACCCACTTACTTCACATGCAATTTCGCAATCTTCGATAATCTTTTTTAGCTCGTCCATATTGCTGTCTCGCAAAGCATCGTTCATGCGCTTTAACACCAAGTCTATCTGTGCTTGTCTTTCCATAATCCTCGGATTGGTCTGTCGGTACATAGCTTCATCAAAGCTTTCCCCAAATTTTTCTTTGGCCTTAGCGACGTCTTTTTTTATCTTTTCCTCTATCTTCTCAGCATATCCTTCGATAAGTTGATCGGCTCTATATCTTTTCTTTGAATCTTTGTTGTCGACCAATGGATCATTAAATGCGTCTACATGCCCGGAAGCTTTCCATGTCTTGGGATGCATGAAAATAGCGGCATCAAGGCCTACGATGTTTTCGTGCATATTGACCATAGACTTCCACCAATACTGTTTGATGTTGTTTTTCAATTCCACACCATTTGGACCGTAATCATAGACAGCGCTAAGCCCATCATAGATTTCGCTTGATTGATAGATGAAGCCATATTCTTTGCAGTGGGATATTAGATCTTTAAAATCCATGTGTTTGTCTTTCTTTGTGTGATGTTATAAAAGGCAAAAATTGTGCCTTAGTTTAAGTGCAAAGATAACATTATTACACGAATGTTGCCAAATATAATTTTGAAAAACAATCGATTTTGCGCTTTACTCAAAACATAAACTACCTTTTTGTAAAAATGAGTAAAAAAATAGCAATGAATAGCGTAACCGTTTACTCAAGAAGCAGTAGAACTTTGGGGAAACAAGTATCCTGAATAAAATTAAATCAAATGTTTTAATTTAATATTAACATCGTTAACATATATATTTTCCCCTTTTTATACGTCTTACTCTATAAACAAAATATCACATGCACAAAAAACTTCTGTTCCTCCTCATCGCTTTTCCTTTATTTGCCTTTGCCCAGGTCAAATCTTACCCATCCAAGATAGACCAGGTCACAGTATTCCGGGCAGGAGCACAGATCAAGCGAAAATCCGTCATTAAACTCATGCCCGGCCAAAACGAAATTGTCATCACGGACCTTCCTGCCGGTTTTGATGAATCAAGCATACAAGTCTCCACCAAAGACAAATCAGTTATCAATGCCGTGAGCTATCGCAACAATTTTGGTAAAGATTTTTCTGCCAATCCGGAATATAAAATACTCATTGACCAAAAAGAAGTACTGGTCCGAAAGAAAGAAAATGAGGCTATCGTTTATGATACCTGGCGGGAAGAAGAGAGTCTCATTCTTTCCAATAAAAAAGTGAACGGCGATGCTTCTGGTATGAATACAGCTCAACTCACTGCCCTCTCCGATGTCTATAGGACAAGGTTGCTCGAAATAAAAACAAAGGTCCTCGACGCTAAAAGAAGGATGGCAGATATCGACAAAGACATAGCCAAGCTCGATGCTCAAATCAACGATTGGTCCACCAAAAACAGCAAGACCAATACAGGTGAAGTCGTAGTAACGGTACTTTCAAACAACTCCATAGAGACAAGTATGGACATTATTTACTTCGATCCAAGGGCGAGCTGGCAGACGAGTTTTGACCTTAGGCTAGAGAGTCTGCAAAAGCCACTCTCTTTGACCAGCAAAGGCAAGATCATACAATACACCGGTGAAGACTGGAAAGACGTCAACCTTTTACTTACTACCGGCAATCCTACTTTGTATGCGCAGGCACCAGTCATTCAGACATGGTTTTTGCAGTACATCTACAACATTTACCCATATGGCAGGGCTGATAAAAATGCTGTAATGAATCAAACCAGAGTAGCCAATGCAAGGCCTGCCGCAGAAATGCTGGCGGATGCCGTCGCCGAACCAGTTTTTAAAGAAAACATCACCTTCTCAGAATACAACCTGCCCAATAAGATGAATATACTTTCTGACAGTAAAGAGCACGAAGTCGTGCTCAAAGAAAATGAAGTCGATGCATTTTACAAATACCTCGCCGTACCAAAATACGACAACAAAGTATACCTCATGGCCAATGTAAAAGATTGGGAGCAATACAACTTCTCCTCAGGTGAAGTGAAGCTGTACTTTGAAGGCACCTATGTTGGCACTACTTTTTTAAATGCAGGTGAATCAAGCGATACATTGACCATCTCACTTGGCCCCGACATAGCCATCAATGCGAAGCGGGAAAAGCTCAAGGACTTTAGCAAGACCGCTTTTCTGTCGTCCAAAAAACAAATAAAGTCCGGCTATGAAATCACCTTAAAAAACAATAAGCCTGCTGAAATTGAAGTCACACTCAAAGACCAGATCCCGATCGCCACAGATGCCACCATGGAAATTGAAGAAGAAGAACTCAGTGGCGGCAAGCTCAACAAAGAAACAGGCATCGTGGAGTGGACCATCAAACTCAAGCCCGGCGAGCAGGTAAAAAAACGCATAAGCTATAGCGTCAAGATACCTAAGGACAAGAAGGTGGATTGCAATTGATGGGATTGAATTATTGAAAAAAAATAGCCATGCGGCATCTTGCGTGGCTATTTTTTATTTTAACTAGCTGACCAAAACAACGCCTTACTTATATTTTAAACCAAAAACACTGCACCCTCCATTATTTTCACACACCACAATACTATTGTCTTTCAATACCACCATGCTTCGTACATTGCCATAAGCATCAAAACCAGTATTGGGTACGACTTCAAAAGTTAAGTCTTTTTTAACTTTTAGCATAAAGCCCTTTGAAGCATCGTACTTGCCATAGGTAAAATTGGTATCATAAAAATTTCCAGCACCTACCAGAAATTTTTCTCCGTTGATCTCGTCTATGGCCAATGCATTGACCATAGACAACTGCGCCATTCGTGGCAATGCTTTTCTTGTATAGCCATTGGCCGATTTTCTAAAGACCGATGATTCAAAAGAAAAGGCCTTATATACTTTTGCTTTATTTATTTTATCTCCAAAGATTTCTTCCACACTCCTATTGGCATATTGATGGTAACGCAAAAATTTTTTCCGCAATGAAGTGATGTGCAGCAATATATCATCCATAGCATGCACGGGATAATTTTTGCCTTCTCTATTGATACAATGTATGGCATCGTGTTCGCCATTGCCATCAAAATCACCGCTGTATATACAGGCAGGGTTTTGCTCGTCTGCAACCATATAACTGTTTAGTCCCAGATTGCCGGCTATTAATTCCTTTACGCCATCGCCATCTAAATCATGGGCCAACAATGATTGCCAAAGGCCTTCGGATTTATCTATTGCTTCCACTAGTTTCACCTTACCTTTTTCATTGGTGTATATTCTGATTGGCTGATAATCACCAGCGGTAACTAGTTCCATTTTTTTGTCATTGTCGATATCCGCAGCTACCATACATTTTATGGTGCCCTGACTAAGGCTTGCATCCATCGCCTTGCTTTTGTCTGTAAATTTTCCTTTGTCGTTTTCAAGATAATACGACTTATCGGCATTGGGATATTTGCCTGGGTCAGCACCACCGCCTACAAATAAGTCTACGTCTCCATCATTGTCCCAGTCAGTAAGCAACATTGAGGCAGCATTGGTTCTGATGTCTGGCATAGCGTCTTTGTTTCTTGTAAAAACGCCTTTGCCATTGTTGGTGTAATACCTTACCTGATACTGCCCATCTCCCTGCTTCCATTGGTATCCGCCTGACACTACGACAAGGTCATTGTCCCCATCTTTATCTACATCTGCAAATCCGGCATCTGTATCCTCATAGACTTTGTCTTTTTCAAAATCAATATTTTTGATGTTTGACCACTGATTGTTTTTGGTAGAAAATATAGCACCGGCCTGCCCACTGGCACCGCCAATGTAGACTTCTTCCAAGCCATCTCCATCGACGTCCGCAGCTGCTATGCATGGCCCATCCACACTATTTTTCATTTGCAAAAGCGGCTCTCTTTTAAAATCAATGTACTCATTCTCCTGATGGACAAATGGCAAATTTCTTTTTGTAAAAAGGGTAGTTATAGCTTCTTTTTTGACGGCAGTACCTGTTCCTTTTTTAAGGACATTGTTGCCAGCTTGCACATTGACATAAGATTCTGTTAGCCCGTGAGGCCATTTCACTTCTACAGTACTTAACTTTTTTTCCAGAGGAAAGCCAATGTTTATTTTGTAGTCCACTGAAGATAGAAACCCTCTTGTTGGTTGAAACAAACGATTTGTTTTTGTACCATCGCTGTATTTGATAAGAACCTCAGCACCGACACCATGTATGTTGCCTTTATCTCCTTCTAGTGTTATACACACATGATTTGATTTTTTCTTTTCGCTTATGGTGTTTTTCATGAGGAAAGCAGCATCGTTGATATTATTTACTACTATGTCAAGATCACCATCATTGTCAAGGTCTGCATAAGCAGCGCCATTGGAAAATGAAGGTCTTCCATCTGCCCACACATTGCTTACTTTGTCAAAACCATCATCGCCATTATTGGCATAAAAGTAATTGGTAAGCTTTACCGGGTGTACAAATTTATTCCAAGCTTTAGAAAATTGTTCTTTTGGTACATTTTTGATTAAAGAATCCAATTGATATTTGGTATAATCCATATTGAATATGTCTTTCAGGTAGCCGTTTGTAATAAACAAATCACTATAGCCATTGTGGTCAAAATCTTCAGAGAGTACAGCCCAGCTCCAATCCGTATTCGTTGTACCTGTAATAAATCCATGGTTGCTAAAATGGTTTTCGCCATCTTTGACCTGGAAGGCATTGTATCTAAACTGATCGTGGTACTTTAATTTCTTCGCCAGTAAATGTGCATCGTAGTTTTTTATGAGCCCCTTATTGACTTTCATTCTATAATTGTCTTCTGGCATCATGTCGTTGACAAACAGGTCGAGCTGGCCATCATTGTTGGCATCAAAGGCATCACAACCCATAGAACTATTGGGTATGTTTTCAAAATAAGTTAAGATTTCATCCTTAAAATATTTGCCTTTTTGATTGATGTAAAGATGGTCTGGTGCCGTATAATCATTGGCCACGTAGATGTCAGGATAGCCATCATTATTGGCATCAAAAACCATGGCACTCAAGCCAAAGGCGACATTGTCCACTTTGTATTGAAAGGTGCGGTCTACATAGTGGCCATTGTTGTTTATATACAGACGGTCGCTCACATTTACCCTGCTGGTATCTTTTATGGCTAGCAGCGCTCCGCTTTCTTCCTGGGTAGCTTGCAGTGAATGTTTCTTTTCCCAACCAAGTGGATGATTGACCAGATACATGTCTAGGTCGCCATCTACGTCAAAATCTGCAAAGTAAGCCTGGGTAGAATAGCTGACATCCTGCAAGCCATACTTTGCGCCTTCTTCATCAAATTTCAAATTGCCCTTGTTTACATACAGCACATTTGCCCTGTAAGCCGGATCGGTAAAAGTACCCGATTTGCAGACATAGATGTCCAGTAAGCCATCGTCATTGATGTCCACCATTGTGACACCTGTTTTGATACCGGCACCTCCGGTTACTTTAGCCTCATTTGTAATATCTTTAAATTTTAGATTTCCCAGATTTAAATACAATCTGTTAGGCGAAAATGTACCAGAAAAATATACGTCTGGCAAGCCATCATTATTGATGTCACCTATGGCTACTCCACCACCATTATAAGCATATTCATACTTAAAAATATAGATGGCCATTGAATCCGGGATGTCATTGACGTAGTCCAGTCCTGAAGCTTTTGCATCTACATATTCGAACAAACCTTTCACCTGGCCATGTGTAAGTGGTTTATTGTTTATGCCCTTTCCAGTGTCAAATGTACCTTCGCTTTTGCACCCAATAAACCAAATTATACAATATAAAAAAGCATAGCTTCCATTGAAAATTTTCATTCAACTGTTGTTTTATTTATTAAAAAAACGATAAATATGTGTGCCGATTTTTTGGCCATTGTCAAAGCCATTTTCCACTCCAAATCGATAGTGTATGCCTCCATACAATCTGCTGTAGGATGCTTGCTGTCCAGCTACATCTACTGATTTAAAAGTGCGGGGTATAAGATCAAACTGGACTTCCGTACTATCTGTAAATGGTGTGTTTGGAAAGGTAAGTTCCAATATAGACGATGCCGATCCGGAAACCGTACTGTGCCCACTGGTATATTCTGGAAAAGGAGGCGTCTGTATTAATGGCAACCAGGTTTTATCAATGTATTTATTAATATAAGTTACAGGTCGGATCAGTTCTTCTTTGTACTTGGTATCCCAGCATATAATCAGACAATCGTACATGGCACTTGTCACTGTGGCAAATGTTTTGAGTGTTTCTTTAAAATTAAGTTTTTTTGATTGACACAGTGTTTTTGTGATATTTACCCAATGCCCGGGAGGGCTTATCTTATGCTTGAAATGTGTATTGTGGCCGGAATCATTAAACTCATTGGGGTTACAATCCCAATATAGTGCTATATCACTGTCTTCCTTTTTTTTGTTTTTGGATAGTGTATATACCTCCAGCGCAGCAGTAAAAAAAGGGGAGTTCTTTTTTGTTGAAAACACTGGTCTTGCTTTAGGCCTGAAAGCTCCTTTTTCGGTTAAAAATACAGGTCTCATTTTTTTCCAGTTGGGCTCCAATGCTTGCTCATAATTTGGTGGGGTAAGCACCCAGCTGCTGTCTGATTGCTTTATCGAATACTGATCATCCGATTTCACTTTTGCATAATTGTCCTCACCGATCCATTTAATAATGGATTGTGAAACCGATGCTCCATAGGCGCAACTTTTTTTCCACACTTCCTCGCTCTGCCCTTTGCTTAAGGCTGCTGTATGTAACTTCCTGACCAGCGTATCTAACATGTACTCGCTAAACACAAGTTTCTTTGCAGTAAGAGAGAAAGCATACAATGAAGCGATGGAAAAATCTACTCCGGTGGTATCTCCCAATATTATAGTGCCAGGTTTTATGTTTTCATTGAAGAAAGAATGGCCTTCCTTATGGTTGTACACCTCATAAGCAGCAAGATTTGGATAACAAAATATGCGGGATGCAAGAGGAGGGCTGAATACATCCTCCATTGTTATTTCTATCAATCTAAGATTGGCTTGTTCTACATGGCTGGCATCCAGTGATTCCCGCACACCCACAATTCCTTTACACGAGTAAAGTATAATTAATACACTTAAAAAGAGTATGCCTGTATTCTTTTTTCCTAATAAATAATATCGCAAAATAAAATTTTATTCAAATATAAAATTTTCTTCGTACAAATGCTTTCTATCCCGGTATATTAAAATGGCAAATCACCAAAATCATTGAAGTTGCCAGAATTGGCAGGCTGATCGTCAAAAGTCTCAAAATTAGCCGGGGGAAAACCTTCATCGCTTGCCGGACTGGATGGAGTAGCTGAAGCCGCTACTCTTTCTATTTTCCATGCATTGAGATTGGTAAAATATTTGCCTTGCCACTCCCGGCCTCTCAGGTCAAAGTAGACCTTGACTTTTTCTCCATCTTTGTACCCATCCACGATGCCCGTCCTTTCTTGGACAGCCTGAAATTTTACAAACTGAGGATAGGTTTCTTCAGTCGTAATTACAAATTCACGTGTAGAAAATGACGCTGATTTTGATTCTGTATCGTATATTTTGGCCACTATGCCCGTAATTTCAAAACTCATTTTTTGTTTTTTTATCTGTTAATAATTTTTTTGTCGGTTTTATAATGCTTCTATAATTATCAATAACTTCTGGCAAATAGTACCCGACCTTCTGATGGCTTTCCTGTCACTATACATATGCCTTTTTCTTCTGGTCTATCCAACGGTATGCACCGTATGGTCGCTTTGGTTTCTTCTTTTATCTTTAACTCTGTCTCAGTAGTGCCGTCCCAGTGAGCAGAGATAAAGCCTCCCTTTTCGTCCAGTGCTTTGACTAGCTCATCGTACGAATTGGCTACAGTGGTGTGTGCTGTTCTGAAGTCTTTGGCTCTTTGTAAGAGATTTGCCTGAATGTCAGTCAAAAGATTTTCAATATGATTTTCTACACCATCCAATGCTATGGACTCCTTTGTCTTGTTGTCTCTACGAGCGACTTCTACAACACCTTGCTCCAGGTCTCTTTTGCCTATGCCAATTCTTACAGGTATGCCTTTCATCTCATACTCAGCAAACTTAAATCCAGGCCTGTTTTTTTCATCGATGTCAATTTTTACACTTATGCCTTTTGCCTTAAGCTTATCAGCAATAGAATCCGCTACTATCATGATGTCAGGATCGGGTTTAGGTATAGGCACAATGACTACCTGGATAGGTGCCAGCATCGGCGGCAAGACCAAGCCATCATCATCTGAGTGTGTCATGATAAGACCGCCTATCAGTCTTGTAGACACACCCCAGGAAGTTGCCCACACATACTCTTCTACATTGGCTTCTGTCAGGTATTTTACTTCAAATGCTTTTGCAAAATTTTGTCCTAAAAAATGCGAGGTGCCGGCCTGTAAAGCTTTGCCATCCTGCATCATAGCTTCAATAGTATATGTATCATCTGCTCCTGCAAACCGCTCGTTTTCTGTTTTTCGCCCTTTGATTACAGGCATTGCCATCCACTCCTCGGCAAACTTGGCATAAATGTCATGTATCATCAATGTCTCACTTACTGCTTCTGTTTTTGTGGCATGCGCTGTGTGCCCTTCCTGCCACAAAAATTCTGCCGTCCTTAGGAATGGTCTTGTCCGCATCTCCCACCTTACGACATTGGCCCATTGATTGATAAGAATAGGCAAATCCCTATAAGATTGTATCCAGTCTCTATAGGTATTCCATATAATCGCTTCACTTGTAGGCCTCACCACCAGCTCTTCTTCAAGCTTTGCCTCAGGATCTACCATGAGTTTGCCTGGTCTGTCCGGATCTGCTTTGAGCCTATAATGTGTCACTATGGCGCACTCTTTCGCAAAACCTTCCGCATTTTTTTCTTCTGCTTCAAACAAGCTCTTTGGCACAAACAATGGAAAGTAGGCGTTTTCGTGACCAGTTTCTTTAAACATCTTGTCGAGTTGGTCCCGCATCTTCTCCCAGATAGCATAGCCATATGGCTTTATCACCATACAGCCTCTCACCGCAGAATTGTCTGCCAGTCCCGCTTTCTTTACTATATCCAGATACCATTGAGAATAGTTTTCATCTCTTGGGGTGATTTCCTTTGCCATAATGCTATTTTAATAATTAAGGCAAAATTAAGAAAAATCTGCATATTCATTCACTTAAAGCCCTTTGACTTGTATATATAAGTTAATATAATGAATCACGTATTACTACAGGTCAAATTACCTGCTAAGTATTCTCTTGAATACAAGAGATAGTTAAAAAAATTTTAAGATTTATAATTTTGAAACTTTGCCATGCTAAATTTCGTCAATGAATGTATAAGTTAATTATTTTTTAAAATAGCTTTCATTGGCAATATTTAAATTATCTTTAACTTTCTGATTGGTGCAAATATTTTATCTTGCACATTGAAATGATAAAGGCTCAATTATTGCGAAAATAAATTCATTACGATGAAACTAAAATTATTCCTTGCTACCTTACTGATCACCAACTTTTCTTTGGTCATCAACGCACAGTTCGATGATCTTTATTACGACCCCAACAAGGATGCTGCATTGAGCACCTCTTCGTCTGGTCAATATACAGACAACAGCAATGCAACATCATCTGACTTTGACGATCAATCTTATGATTACTATGACGAAATCGATGACAATGATTATTACAATTCAGATTACGATGATTATCAATATTCCACCAGGATGAGAAGGTTTGGCAGGCCATCCGCTTGTATAACCTATTACTCACCGATTTGGGGTTTTGGATGGAGAGACCCATATTACAATCCATATTACGACAATTATTTTTATGGCAACAATGCTGCAGTTGTGGTCATTGGTAATTCTTGGGGCTGGAACCGATGGAACCGATGGAATTCCTGGAACAACTACGGGTGGAACAATTGGGGTTGGAACAATAACTATTGTGGGTACAACGATTGGGGTTGGAATAATGGTTGGGGCAATGGCTGGGGCAACAATTATTGTGTAAACAATTACTATGGGTACAATAACCATCATGGCAATTGGAACAATGGTGGATGGAACAACGGTGGATGGAACAATGGCAATAACGGAAACAATAATGGTGGAAACAACAATGGCCATGGCACATACTATGGAAGCAGAAAATCCGGGTCTTCAATAGCGAGCACAAAAGGCAGAATAGAAGGTCCACGTAAGCAAACCACCAATACAAATCCTCAGATTAGACCTGATGGACTTGTCATAGACGATGGAAATACTACAACAAGTAATACTAGTCCAAGAAGAGGGGATAAATCAAGGTCAAACAGCAATGAGATAGACAAAACTACTGAAAGGCCAGAAAGGTCAAGTATATACAATAGAAAACGCACTGACGTTAGCGATAGAAGCGAAAAATACAGAAGTGACTATTCCCCTACACCAAAAAGGAACGGTGCGCAAGAATCTGACAGGACTGCCGATCAATCTTCAAGACAAAGAAACCAAACCAGTGAAAGCCCCAGATCTTCAAGAAGAGAAGAAAGGTCAAATGAAAGTAGCAGAAGCAACCAGTCTTCAGGAAGAAACTATGACAGTGGCAACAGTAGCAGAAGTTCAGGAAGTTCGTCTTCCGGATCATCAGGCAGAAGTTCGGGCGGATCATCTGGAGGTGGTGGCGGCAGGAGTTCACAAAGAGGCGGTGGCAAATAAGCTGCGTCAATCAAAATAATTTTTTTACAAAAGTATCTTTACTTTTTTGACACAATTTTTTAAAAACATTGTCGAATAATAAAGATACCCTATTGCCAACCGCAGAGTTTTGTTGCTAAGTCAATGTTGCTCTGCGGCTGGTATCCTTTTATCAAAAAAAATTAAAAACAACTAAGCATGAATAAACTTTCCAAAATAATTTTTGTCTTGATATGCTATTCAAGCTTGCACGCTCAAAATGTTACTGATGCTGTAAGATGGTCATTTACCAATCCAGGCGGTACAGCCAGGACACTCGGCGTAGGTGGTTCTTTTGGAGCCATGGGCGGAGATTTTTCAGTGGTCAATATCAATCCCGCAGGCATAGGTGTTTATAGAAAGAGCGAAT
>JAYUTD010000565.1:0-2784 GCA_043755305.1 Saprospiraceae bacterium | reverse complement strand
AAAGGAAAAGGGTGCGATACATTCGCACCACTTGGGCCGTTCCTGGCAACACCAGATGAAATTAAAGATGTAAATAACTTGCCGATGTGGTTAACAGTAAATGGCAAAAAATATCAAAACAGCAATACATCTAACCTTGTTTTTAAAATACCTTTTTTAGTACATTATCTCAGCCAGTTTATGACGCTGCTACCGGGAGACGTAATTAGTACAGGCACACCGCCGGGAGTTGGGTTGGGTATTAAGCCTGAGCCTGTTTATATAAAAGAAGGGGATGCAATAGAGTTATCAATAGAAGGATTGGGTACTAGTAAACAAGTGGCGATTGCTTATAAGTGAATTTGTTAATGGTCAATGTTAGCGGTGATGCTATTGAACTCTACTAATATTATAGAAAGACAATTAGCACAGGAATTGACAATTTTTCTTTTAGGTTAATAAACAACTTCAGCTTATGAAATGGATTGATTCTACAGATTTAAGAAGTTGGGCAAACAGAAGAGATTGCCAAGAGACACTTCCACATTTAGTGAGAAAACTTATTAGATCAACATCTAACACTATACAAAGCATAAAATTTCCTTCGGGTGAAAGTGTATTACTTGGAGGCTGGGATGGCATTCTTGAAGTAACCGAAGAAACAGACTACTTACCAGCAGGGACTTCACTTTGGGAATTTGGAGCAAGTAAAGACCCTAAAGGCAAAGCAGATGATGACTATGCAAAAAGGTCTGCTAACCCTTTAGGGTTTGACCTCGCTGAGTCAACTTTTATTTTTGTTACACCCAGACTTTGGCAAAATGGAGATGATTGGGTGACTGAAAAAAAGAAAGATGGTATTTGGAAAGATATTAAAGTCTATAACTCTGAAACTTTAGAGGAATGGATTGAAACTGCACCAACAGTTGGTTCATGGTTAGCTAAACACATTGGCAAATATCCCCAAGGTGGAATACAACCAACTGATGATTTTTGGGAAGAATGGGCTTCAGGAACAAAAATCAGACTTAATACAGAAATACTTTTAGGAGGAAGAAAAGCAGAACAGGATAAATTAATTGAGCTTTGTAAACCATCGTCAATAATTTCTGTTCAAGGAATTTCCAGAGAAGAATCTTTGGCCTTCATAATTTCATGTTTTAAAAGCAATGAAGATATTGAAGAAGATTTTTTTTCAAGGAGTATTATAGTTGACAACGCTGATGCGTTTAGAGAATTATCTGTTCATGATAAACCATTAATTCTGATTCCCAGATTTGAAGACAATGGAGTATTAAACAGAGCTATGCAAAAGGGACATACCGTTATTGTTCCTTTAGGTGCTGATTCATCAAATAGCTGGAGCAACAAAATAATTCTACCTCAAATAGAAAGAGAGTCATTTATTTCAGCACTCGCAAAAACTGGAATGTCTAAAGAGTTTGCTGAAAGATTTTCCAAAGAGTCTGCAAGAAACATTACAATTTTAAGAAGACAACTTGAATTTACAAGAACACTACCGACTTGGGCTTTGCCTGAAAATGTTTCTGATATTATTCCTGCTTTAATTGTAGGTAGATGGGATGAGAATTTTGAAAATGACAAAATAATAATATCTAAAATAGCTAGCGATACCTATGAAAATTATTCAAAGAAATTAACACGGTGGCTTCATACACATGATTCGCCAATAATAAAAATTGGTAGTACATGGAGATTAACCTCCCCTTTTGATGCGTGGACAAATGCATCAAAGAATTTAACTGGAAATGATTTTGATTTATTACATAAATCAGCGATTGAAATACTGTCTGAAATAAATCCTGCTTTTCAGCTTTTACCTGAACGAAGACACATGGCAGCATTTTATGGAAAGAAAAGAGAATTCTCAGGATGGATTAGAGAAGGGGTCATCCAATCCTTAATATTAACTTCAATATTTGGCGACAAATTAAAATTTAATCTGCCACAGAAAGCTGACCTGTGGGTTGATAGCATAATTGCTGAACTTTTAAGCTCAGATAATATTTTATTGTGGAAATCATTTGAAAGCAAATTGCCCTTAATTGCGGAAGCATCGCCAGCAGCTTTTTTAAACGCAATTGAAAAGCAACTTTCATTAGAAAAATCACCAGTAGCATCTCTTTTTGAAGAAGACCCCGGATTCTTATCTGCACAGATTTATCATACTGGTTTATTATGGGCATTAGAAAATCTTGCTTGGTTTCCTGAATACTTATCAAGAGCATCTTTAATTCTTGCAAAACTTTCTTCTATTGACCCAGGCGGTAGTTTGTCAAATAGACCTATAAATAGTTTGTCAGAAATATTTAAAACCTGGCACCCACAAACCGTTGCCTCTTTTGAAGAAAGGATGCAAGTGCTAAAATTAATGACAGAAAGAGAACCAGAAATTGGATGGGCTATTTTAATTCGACTGCTTCCTGACTCTACAGGAGGTGTTGCATTTCCAACACATAAGACAAGATGGAGGATGTTTGAATTAGAAACAGACAAACCACTTACATACAAAGAAATTTATGATACACATGCTTCTGCAGTTGACATGTTAATTTCATTTTTTGATTATACTGAAATAAAGCTAACACAGCTTATTGACGAATCAATTAGGTTAAGTTCTCCCGATAGAGGTAAACTGCTTACATTCATTGAAGCCTCCATAAGTAAAGTAACTCATACAGATAATTTAGCTTGGCAAAAAATTAGGGATATACTATCACATCATCGGTCTCATCCCGATGCAAATTGGTCATTCCCCGATTCAGAATTAAATCGATATGAAAA
>JAYUTD010000564.1:0-6940 GCA_043755305.1 Saprospiraceae bacterium | reverse complement strand
GCATGTCCCATCTACCTGGCCACAGCAATCAAAATTAGCGGCAAGTGGCAAATGGGATCAATTGAAGAAATTGCAGGAAGAGTTGAAAGGAGGAAAGTAATTTTTTTCTTTATCAATGAAAATATAAAAAAGGCAATCATGGGAATGGTTGCCTTTTTTGTTAATTGTTGTGCATTCCCATTTAATAAATGACACAATTTTTGGTTGCCCAAGTTAATTTTAGGAGAGATGGACGTTGAAATATTTAATAAATGGAGTAAGAGGTATTTGTTGACTCCAATTTGGATATTATCCTCTGTTTAGATACTCCATTCCTTTCAACGCACCATATACTGTAAGGTCGTGTCCTGAGGGAACCACAGACACATACTTGTCCTGCAGCGCCTTAATGTCCGCATTGTCTGCTTTATCTTGATTGACGAATTTACCAGTAAGCCAGTAGTATTTTTCCCCTCTGGGGTCGGTGCGTTCCTGAAAATCTTCTACCCAGCTGCCTTCTCCTTGCTTGCATACTTTTATGCCTTTGATCTCCTCTATGCGGCCTTGTGGTATATTGACGTTGAGCAACCTGCATTCTTTCAAACCATGTGCCAATACATCACCAATGATAATCTCCGCAAAATGCCTTGATGCTGTGAAATCAGCTGCAAATGAATAGTCAAGGTAGGAAAAACCTATGCTGTCGATGCCTTCCAGGCTTGCTTCCATTGCTGCTGACATAGTACCGGAATAAAGGATATTGATCGCAGCGTTGGAACCGTGGTTGATGCCACTTACACACAAGTCTACTTTTCTATTTTTTAATAAGACATTTTTGGCAAGTTTTACACAGTCCACCGGCGTGCCTGTGCATTCATAGGACTCTACGCCTTCAAATATTACGAGCTTTCTCAATCTTAATGGGTCATTGAGGGTGATGGCATGGCCTTGCCCACTTTGGGGTTTGTCAGGCGCCACAACAATGACTTCTCCAAATTTGCTCGCTACTTCGACCAGGTTTCTTATCCCCGGTGCTACTATACCGTCGTCATTTGTAACTAAAATCAATGGTCTCATATGTAATTGTTATTGTGCCGCAAAGGTAGTAAAATGTTCTATTTTCGGCTATTAATATTACGTAAAGCGGTGAATATTGAACAATCATCGACCAAATTCTGATTTTGAAAGGTAGAAACCGTTGAATAATAAAACGTATTTTTGGTTTTCGATGTTTCTATGGTATAACTATTTACAATCAAATCAAATAATAGAAAAAAATGGTAATTGCAATTTTAGGTATTGTAGTGTATTTTGCAGGAAGAAATATTGCCAATGATCCCAGGGCAGGTAAATTTAGCAGTCTGGCAAAATTAGCCGGCATTGTACTATTTGTAGTGGGCTTGAGTACCACTATGGTAAAACAAATTGATGCAGGCCAGATCGGTGTGCAAAAGATGTTTGGTAAGGTAGATGACAATATACTCGTAAGCGGGCTCAATGTCGTAAATCCTCTGGTTGAAGTGGAATACCTGGACACCAAGACACAAAATTACACAATGTCAGGCGTCAAGGACGAAGGCGACAAAGAAGGCGACGACGCAATCAGGGTGCTTTCTTCCGATGGTCTTGAAGTCATCATAGACATCACTGTGCTATACAAAATTATACCCACTAGTGCCCCTAAGCTGATCAAGGAAGTAGGTTCACTGTACAAGGATGTAATCGTTCGACCTATCGTGAGAACAAGGCTTCGGGACAATGCTGTATATTACGAAGCTGTATCCCTTTACTCCACCAAGCGGGATGAATTCCAAAACAGGATCTTTGAGACCATCAAGAAAGATTTCACTATCAGAGGGCTTGAATTAGAGTCTGTATTGGTAAGGAATATAGTATTGCCGGCTTCTGTAAAGACCACCATTGAGTCAAAAATCAATGCCGAGCAGGAAGCCCAAAAGATGCAATTTGTACTTCAAAAAGAAAAACAGGAAGCGGAGCGAAAGAGAGTGGAAGCGCAAGGTATAGCCGATTACCAAAGAATCATCAGCTCAGGCTTGAGCGACAAGCAATTGCAATATGAAATGATCAAGGCCAATAAGGAAATCGCTACATCGCCAAATGCAAAAGTCATCATTATGGGTGGCAATGGCAAGAATATGCCGTTGATATTGAATGACAAGTAAGCGTATAAAAGGTTCAGTGGATAGCAAAGCATCCATTTTACTTTTTCCTCTGTAACACTCCGAAAAGGAGAAGTCCATAAAAGCAAGCTGCATCAAATTTGTAGGATTCTTCCTAATTTGATGCAGCTTTCTTTTAGATTGGATGCATTCATGGCGGCACAAAAAAATACCGGCAGATTGTAGATTAACCATGTGTAGTTTTAATCGAAACCAAATAGGATTAAACTTTAGGAATGTCCAGCCTTCAAATAGGAAATTAATTTATACTTTTGTGATGGGTCAAGTTATTTAAAGTTCTGTTTCATTTAAAAGGCAGAGATTACAATATAAATTTGTCCCCATCAAGAGGTTGCAGCAAGAGGCCCGGATGAGACCAAAGGCTTTAGCTATTATGGGCTGAAACTATACCTTATAAAAAAGATATTTATGTTTGCAGACCGTGCGATCAAATACTACAAAAACCTTGATTTCAAGGGAACATTGCCTGAAGGGATCTCGATGATGAATCCAATAAGAGAACACGCTCATATCAAGGCAATCACCACACAGTTTTACAAAAAATACTACAGTGATAACAACAAGCGCCACCTTATTCTGGGTATAAATCCGGGCAGACTGGGGGCAGGCTCTACAGGCATACCATTTACAGATACAAAGCGGCTTATTGAAAAATGCAACATTCCAATTGTTGATTTGCACACCCATGAACCATCGTCTGTTTTTGTTTACGATGTCATTGAAGCATTTGGTGGCCCCCATAAGTTCTATAGCAAATTTTATATTAATTCGGTATGCCCACTTGGATTTACCATAGCTCAAAAAGGGAAAAAGGATATTAACTTCAACTATTATGACGATAGTAAATTACAAAATGCCGTCTATGGTTTTATAAAGTGGAATATTGAAACACAAATAGAATTAGGCTGCTATTCGGACATATGTTTTTGCTTAGGCACAGGCAAAAATTTTAATTTCCTCAATGCACTCAATAAAAAAGAAAAATATTTCAATCAAATCATTCCACTCGATCATCCAAGGTATGTCATGCAGTATAAATTAAAACAAAAGGATGTATACATAGAAAAATACTATAATAGTTTGACCAATTTCCTCTAAACAGAATCAGCAAAAAAAGCGACTACCGTTGTCTACTTACTTTTTTCTTTCAATAAATTGGTATTTAACAAATCTTTGGTTTTAAAGTAAATGATGCTTATACAAACCAGGGTCATGCCGGCCCCAAAGAGAACAGAATTTACTGCACCCAGAAGCTTGGCTGCAACTCCACTTTCAAAGGCACCCAATTCATTGGAGCAACTTACAAAAACACCACTGATAGAACTTACCCTGCCCCGCATTTCATCAGGAGGTAAAAGTTGTAAAATCGTTTGTCTTACGACTACACTAATGCTATCAAAAGCTCCTGTAAAAAACAATGCAATTAGGGACAAATAAATGTTGGTCGATACCGCAAATACCAAGGTAGCCAAACCAAAGCCGGTCACTGCAAGCAACATATTGCGCCATGCTTTTCTGGTCGGTGGATAAAAGGCAGTGAGAAACAAAGTGATAACGGCACCTATACCCGGGGCAGCCCTCATGATGCCCAGGCCTTCCGCACCTACATGTAAAATATCTTTTGCGAAAATGGGCAATATCGCTACTACACCGCCAAACAATACAGAAAACATATCAAGGGCTATGGCATAAATCAAAATTTTTGAATTGACCACGAAATGGTATCCTTCACTAAGACTCTTCCATAAATTTTGTTTCTCAATATGCACTACTTTTGATTTTTTTCTAATCATAAACGCCGATGTGAATGCAATGCAAAACAATACAATAACAGTAATCAAAGTATTGTGCAAGCCCATATAGGCGTACATAAAACCTGCCACGGCCGGGCCTGTAATCATGCCTGCCTGCCAGAATTGTGAAGACCAGGAAGCAGCATTGGCGTAATGTTCTTTTTCTACTAAAAACGCTTTTATAGAAGACCAGGCCGGGCCCATAAATCCCCTACATATACCTATCATAAATACTGCTGCATAGACTACGTACCTCGATTCTTTGGTCTGCCCCAGCTCCTTCATGCCAAAAAGCAAAAAAAGGCTTATCCCTATCATAGATGAGATACATATTAATGCAATTTTTCTTTTATCGAATCGATCTGCAACATGGCCACCAAATAAGGCCAATACCAGATAAGGAATCGCTTCAAACAAGCCTATTAGTCCAAGTGCAAGAGGGTCGCCTGTGATTTCATAAAGTCTATAACCTAGCACTACTTCTTGTATAAGCACTGCTACAGTATAAGTAAATTGAGTTCCGAGAAAAAATCTAAAGTCTCTATACTTTAGAGCTGCTACCGCATTGCTTTGCATAATAGTTGTATGAGTATAGCACAAAGTTAATTTTTAGTTTTAATTTATTTTATCATTCTTACTATTCATGGTAGGATTTTATCTCGAAAATTCTATTTACCTTTACCCATAATTTTTTAATGATAAAAGTATTTGCTTCCAATGTCAAAGATCTTACTGTAGCGAGGTATTTCGCGGCTATGGCCGTAGATCTGATAGGTTTTGAAATCTCTGTTGACAACAAAAAAGAAATCAAAGAAATCATTGAGTGGATTGAAGGCCCACAAGTTGTTCTCCAGATAGAAGACGCTGAATTTCTGGAAGAGGCATCTATCGATGTACCTGCCCATTTTATTTACCTAGCTAAAGAAGAAGAATGGCATCCGGGCAAATTATACAATGGAGAGAAATACCCTTCTTTTATACCTATTGCCGATGAAAAAGTCCTGGATAGTATGAGACTATCTTCAGAAACAGAAAATTACTTTAGTATAGACAATATAGGTCTTACCCTTATTGCCAAGCTTGAAGCGATGGACGCCGGTCTTATATTGATGGCAGGTGAAGAAGATATTCCCGGCCTAAAATCATTCGATGAAATGGACGATATCTTTGAAATGATAGGTAAATAATATCACTGCAGGCCTGTTAGACTTGAAAGAGATTTGTCAACCTTTTCGACGCAGTATAAACAGTGCTCCCAATATGCATACCATAGATATAAAATGAAACACATTCAATGTTTCGCCATCCCATATACCCCAAAGGGCTGCAACCAGAGGAATTAAGAAAGTTACCGTGCTGCTAAACACCGCATTGGTTTTTTGTATCAAATCATAAAACAATAAATTGGCAAGCAGGGTGCACATCAATGAAAGGGTAGCTACTGCAAGCAGGCCTGAGTAATTGGCAGGATCTGCCAATAAAGTATACGTGCTTTTGTGAAACAACAAATACACTACTGCAGGAATACCCACCAATGAAAAAGCACCAGCAGTTACTTCTAAAGGTTTGATGTCTGAAAAATACTCCTTAACTAAATTGGAGTTAAATCCGTAGCATATTGTAGCAATAAGAATAATAATAGACCCTGTAATATTTCCTGAAAGATTACCATCGCCAGATTTATATACCAATATTCCTGCACCTACAAAACCGAGCACTACTCCTGCTAATTTTGAAATCTGAAATTTTGCTTTAAACACAAGTACACTTACCAATAAAGCGAAAATCGGCGTAAGTGAATTGAGGATACCGGCCGTAGCACTTGACACATATTTTTGCGCAAAAGCAAAACAAAAAGAAGGTATGCCGGTAGTCGTCAAGCCAACCAATAAAAACTTCATCCATCTGCTCCAATCCAACCTTTTTCTTATATAAATGGTGTAGGGTATGAAGGCAATGCAGGTAATGGCAATCCTAAAACAGGCCAATTGCACAGGTTCCATTACAGTGAGTGCTTTTTTAATGAGTATAAATGAACTACCCCATATTAAAGCCAATAGAAATAGCATTAGCCAATTTTGGAGAGATACTTCTTTTTCCTGATGTGCCATAGTGCAAAGATAATCATTCTCCTGCAATCGAACCTATTTAGACCATTAGCCAAGTTGCTATTACCTTATTTAAAAAATATTGATGTTAAAAAGAGGAAATTAGTGGCATTTAAAATAGTCGAAAGGCTCTTTGCAATCAAGACACTTATACATTGATTTGCACGCTGTACTGCCGAATAAACTTACAAGTTCGGTCTTAGTGGATCCACATTGCGGGCAAGGCACGATGCGGCTTTCATCCCCTAAAAATGATTTGTCTGATGTTTTCTCCACTGGCGGAGCAATGCCGTATTTTCTAAGTTTTTCTTTACCGCCGGCAGTCATGTCATCTGTAGTCCAAGCCGGTGAAAGCACCAAACTTACCGTTACATCATTGTATCCTGCATCTTGCATGGCGGATTTAAGATTGACTGTAATCATATCCATCGCAGGGCATCCGGTATAGGTAGGTGTTATTACAAGTTTTACTATGCCATCCATGAACGTGGCTTCATGTACTATACCCATATCTATAACGCTTATCACGGGTATCTCAGGGTCGCATACTGATTCCAATACCGGCATCAATACAGGATCAATATATTTTACCGGCATCTCTCACAATTTCCGGTGAGTGTAATATTCTGACCAGATACTGTAAAATTATTGGGCACTTTGATCAGTGGTATTTCCACGTTTTCTACACAATACGTATTGTGGCACTTGTCGCATTGAAAGTGGACATGGGCTTGATGATTGTGGTGGTGGTTGTCCAGACATACGTGGTCACATATGGCATATTTTGAGACGCCGGACAAATCTGTAACTTTGTGGATAATTCCTTTTTCTTCAAACGATTTTAACGTCCTATACAGTG
>JAYUTD010000563.1:0-18460 GCA_043755305.1 Saprospiraceae bacterium | reverse complement strand
TTTACTTTTATTAATAAAACCAGATGTGCATTATTTTTGGTAACTGAACCTGTAAGCTTGTTGATTATTGATCTTGAAAAGAACACAAGAGAAACATTATTAACAGACATAGGCAGATGCTTGAAAAAAGATGCCAAGGGCAATCTTTTATTGACACAAAAAAAGGAAGGTAAATGGATATTGAAAAGAATAGGGAATAAAGGAATAGAAACCATTGGTGATATACCTTCCCAAGATTTTGAATATACATCAGGTGGGCAAATAATTTCAAGCGAAGGAAGTAATCTAGTGTTGCTCGATCAAAAAAACATGAAATGGATAAAAGTAAGTGATATGCTTAGTTATGGCATGGATAACATATCGAGGATTGCTTCATGTAAAAATCATTTGGCAATTGTAACAAACAAATAAGGATCTATGATTAAACATTTAATAATAATCATTACCATTGCATTTAATTTTGCTTGCAGCACGGTCAACAAAGAATTCAATACTTCAATCCAAAAATTCAGAACAGAGAAGAAGGAAGAATTAATTAAAGACCAAAGATTCCCTTTGAAAAGCGATGTAGATTTTAAAGGAATGCAATATTACAAAGCCAATAAAAAGTACCTGTTGCTCTGTTCATTCCAAAAGACTAAAGAAGCTAAACCGTTCGATTTACCCACCTATAGTGGCAAGACAAGGGTTTATGTGGAATATGGTACAATCACATGTCCAATCGAAAAAGAAACAATTACACTTTCGCTTTATCAAAATTTGACCAATCCGCAAATCTATAAAAATCATCTTTTCCTGCCATTCAAAGACTTGACCTCAGGCAATGAAACATATGGTGGCGGAAGGTACATAGATATGCAGGTAGGAGATTTAAAAGAAAATACCATAACCATTGATTTCAATAAATGCTACAATCCATGGTGTGCATACAGCGATGGGTTTAATTGTCCAATCCCACCAAAAGTGAATCATCTGTCCATTCCAATTAAAGCAGGAGAAAAAAATTATACTGGCACACATAAAACAAGTGAAAATCATTGATCAAACAGGAAGGGCAATCATAATCACAGAAATACCTTCTAGAATAGTATGCTGTGTGCCCTCGATTACAGAATACCTGATTGAAATTGATGCAGTAGCATCTATGGTAGGTCGCACGAAATTCTGTATCTATCCAGAGAAAAAAGTCGCAGCTATAGAAAAAGTAGGTGGCACCAAAAATCTAAATATTGGAAAAATAAAAAAACTTCAGCCAGATTTGGTCATCGCCAATAAAGAGGAAAATAATAAAGAAGATATTGACCAATTGATTGCGCTGTGTCCTACTTATATCAGTGATATAAAGACCTTGGAGGATGCATTCCAAATGATGCAAACCCTTGCATTGGTTTTAGGTAAGTCAGAATCTTTTGAAAAATTAGAGCGTCAATTCAACAATAAATTGAAGGAATTAAAAAAACATCCTGCTAAAAGAAAATGTTTGTACCTCATTTGGAAAAAACCTTACATGACCATAGGAGGCGATACTTTTATTCATAGCATGCTTACTATTGCCGGCTTCGAAAACAAATATGTTGATCAAATGAGGTACCCTGTTATTGAAGACATTGATAAAGCATTGGAGGGAGTAAGCCATCTTTTACTCAGTACAGAACCCTACCCTTTCTCAGATAAACATGTGATTGAATGCCAAAAAAAATATCCCAACCTCGCTATTGTGTTGGTAGATGGTGCAGCATTTAGCTGGTATGGAAGCAGAATGGTTAAAGCACTAGACTATTTTGACAATCTGCTTTAAGTTTTAATAATCTTTAGTGGACTAGCCTCATATTTTTTGCATAATCCTATGAGCCTGTCCTCAATTGCGCTTAAGCTAAACTTTTTAGCAAAAGCTGGATTCTCAATAGCGAGTTTGCTATTCTTTAAAGCTAGTTTACTATTCTTTATACGTGATAGTTTTTGTAAATCATGGCATGAGTGGAATTCCAATCGAAACAAAACACAAAAGGCTGAAACTTTCGCTTCAGCCTTTTGGTCAAATTATCTGTTCATCTGTATTACTACCGTATTACTGTCACGTCTCCTTTAAACAATTCAAGTTCTCCCGAGCCTTTTTTATCGTACTCAAGTTCTACGATCCAAGTATACACTCCCGGTACCACATCTTTGCCATTAAATGTTCCGTTCCAACCAAGACTTGGGTCATTGGCCGCAAAGTCAGATCTGGTAAACATTAAATTACCCCATCTATCGTACACACTCATTTTATTGATCCAACCCACACTATTGCTTTCAGGATAGAATGTTTCATTTTCACCTCCGATGCCTGGTCGAAGAATATTTGAAAATACTATATTCCTTGCTTTCAGTAATATAATTGTTCTGCAATCTTCGGCAATGCATCCGTTATTGTCAACCGCCTTGGCACAGTAAGTCGTGGTGATAGTAGGGCTTACACTTAACTCAATACATTGATCCAATGGTTTGTCACAGATTGTTTTCACTCCAGAGGTGTCAGAAGCAGTCCAAGTAATGTTTTTAGCACCTGCCTTGATTTGATTGACTAAGTTCATTGAAACGGATGCTCCTAAAGTAATGATAGTATCATTGCCAATATTGATACTAAAAGGATTAGGTTCAGTCAATTCCACATCTTGTATGAATGTACATCCGGTCGCATCTTTGATGATCATCTTGTAGGTGCCCCCGCTGAGACCATTAAAAGATGGTGTTGCCTGGAATGAAGTTCCTCCGTTGTTAGAAAACTGGAGTGGCAATTGTCCGCCTTTGATATTAACAAATGTAATGCTTCCATCTTTAGCATTGAAGCAAGAAACATTTTTTGCGTCAATTTCTGCTACTGGTTTATTAGGATCCACTGTGACCAATACATCATCTGTAGATGAGCAACCAGTAATAGTATTGGTTACTTTGATGGTAAATTTACCGCCAAAATTGACTTTCGTTGTTGCCTTATCCCCATTTGGTACAATCTGGCCACCATCGTGTGTCCACTCATATGTGACATTTGGTTGGTTGTCAGTAGGATCACCTATGGTGACTTCAGCCACTTTGCAATCAATGGTAGCAGGATTTCCACCTTGGGCAGTAGGCGCACTAATCACATTGATAGTAACTGTTTGTTTGGAGTCAGGACAAGGTGTTTGATTCGTAAATAAATATTCAAACACATAAGTACCGGCAGCTTGATTGGTAGTATTAAATGTACCTGCAGCTGCGTTGAAAGATGAAGCAGTAGAAGGTTTTAAAGAAACTTCCTTCCATGAACCACCTGTATCTTCACCTGCAATCAAATCTCCAAGCTTAATACTTTCCGGTTCATTGCTACAAACATCTTTAGGTGTTGCAGTTCCAATGTTCTTTGGTTTTACTACGGTCAATACAAGATTAATTGAATCCGGGCAATTAGGCAGCGGATTCTTGATTTTGTACTTAAGTTTATAATTACCTGAAACCAGGTTACTTAAATCAGCCTTATTGTTAGTAATGACCAATTCAGTTGAAGACCAATCACCTGGATTTAAAGGGTCGTTGTATTGTACAAGATCCAAAGTACCAGCAGAAGCGCACACATCTTTTGGTTGCAATGGCTTAATTGGCGGACATTTACAATCTATCACCTCTATGACTATCTGGTATTGATGGTCCTCACACGGCAATGCGTTGTTTATTGCGTAGGTAAAAGTGTATTTACTTCCTACAGGCAGACCAGTGAAGTCTACACTGGTAAAATCATTAAATGGCCCAGGGAAATTGGCAGGCTTTGTCCATGTTCCACCGCCAAAAGATCCGGCACCAAAGAAATTTCTAAAGTCAAGCCTTGTATCATTGTTGCCTTTGTCCACATTACACACAGTTTCACTTGGCTTAATGTTTGCAGTTTCTTCTTTGATAACTGTAAGAACAACCTCGGTAAATTTAGGACAAGTGCCGGCAGGAACAGGTTGGAGGGTATACCTTAGTTTATAGTTACCTGGAATAATTCCGGTTCCATTGGCTTGTACATCAAAAGTTTTGTTGCCAGTTACGGTCAAGCTTACCCCTAATGGGTCAATAACAGTCCATACACCAGGCGCAATAGCTGCATCCTGAAGCAATGAAAGATCATATACGAATTCCGTATTACAAATGGTAGCAGGAGGAAGCAATACCACATTAGGGCAATTGCAATCTTTTATTACAGCCTTAACCGTAACAGAAACAGGCACGCATGGATCAATTGCTGATAAATCATATTTGAAGGTATAGGTATCCCCGATATTCAATCCGTTGAAATCAATTACGCCATTAGCTGGTATGGTAAATGGTGAAGGGCCAGTAAGCTGCGTCCATGTCCCTCCAGGAGTATACCCTGGCTTAAGGAGGGAGAACAAATTGACTGTGGTAGCACCTGTACTTGAAGTTACATTACATGGGCTTCCATCGATATTATTCTCAGCGACTGGTTGTCTTCTGATTATAATATCTTGTTCAAAGAACTTAGCACAACTACCACCCGGGTCATTGTTAAGTGTGAACCGAATTTTGTAACTACCGGAAGTAATACCAGTGGCATTGAAAGTACTACCTGTTACTGCACCTACAGCTGTAGATGTCCAAGTACCTGGTGTACCCACAGGATCAACTGTGATAAGTGTGTTAAGGTTTACATTACCGCTTCCATTGCATAAAGTATCCATTTCTATTATCGCTATTGGACAATTGCAATCTCTTACAGTAATGTTCAGTTTTACTTTTGCATCCTTACATGGGGCAACAGCATTATTGGTTGTATATTCAAATGACAGTACTTCAGGTGTAAGGCCTATGCCATCTAGTATATTTCCGGTACCAAGTGTAACAGGTGTGCCTGAAATTTGAACCCAAGTACCAGGATTTGTGCCAGACACAAGTATAGTATCCAAGTCTATTGATGATGCTCCTAAAGAAGTACTGGCATTGCACACGAACCTATTGCCTTTGATTTTTGCCGTTGGTGCATCATTGACCGTAAGAGTGTGGGCACCGGAATTAGGGCATGCCCCTATCGAGACATTGGTAACCCAATTGAGGTTATATACACCGGCGGCAATACCATTTACATTCATCAAAGTATCATTGGTAATATTTGCCGTGCCTGGTCCTCCAGTTACAGACCATTTACCATCTCTGATAAAGGTAGGGACTTTCAAATATAGATTGAGGTCCACAGGTTTGGTTTCGTCATTACAGACTTCCGCAGGTTCAAAATTGATTGAAGGACAAGGACAATTGTTGACCATGACATCTACAAAAACCGTATCGTTTTCACATGGTGCAATGGCTGTATTGGTAACATACTGGAATCTAAATGTGTCTCTATCCTGACCCAAAAATGAAACATTTGATAGAGTGGATAATGATACCGTAGAAAAACCAGCATTTCCTGGATGTAATATCTCAATCCATTTGCCTGGGCTACCACTTACGAGTGTTGTAAAGTCTATAAAAGTTGGCCCTACCCCGCTATTGACCCTGCATACATCTACTGGATTTATCAGCACATTGGCATTTGGACTTGGGCTATTGGTTACATTTTTTGTACCTATACCTGTACAGCCGCCAATATCACTCACTGTCACAGTATATAAACCAACACTATTAACAGGCAATTTCGAAGAAGTTTGGCCTGTAATATCGACTCCATCTTTAGCCCATTTGTATGTATTAAAGAAACTACCCGGAGTCAATGTATCCACAGCATTATTGCACAATGCAAGATCATTTAGATTTACTGTAAGGGAAGTTGAACTGCTTACATTGAAAGTCGTATCTTTTATACAACCGGCAGGTGATGTAACAGTAACTGTAAGTGGGCCAGCAGTATTTATCAGGACTGTATTTGTGGTACTTGTGCCTGCTCCTGACCATACAAATGTAGAACCAGCAATATTTGAATTGGCTTGTATAGTAGTAGAAGATCCTGCACAGAAGGTTGTAGATCCAATAATATCAATTATAGGTTTTTGATTGACTATTACTTCAAAATTGGCTTCGTCAGTACAACCTGTAGAAGGCTCAGTAACAGTTACTACGTATGTTGTTGTGACCAAAGGCCCAACTGTAATATTTGGTCCCGGAAGTCCATTGCTCCATAAGAAAGTTGGATTTACAAAAGCCGCAACATTGGTCACACTTATCGTAGAATTTTGACCTTTGCATATCGGACTAGTGCCACTCACAATGGCTTGAGTACCTACGGGTGGTACAACTGTCAATGTTTTAGTATCTATACATCCATTCGTAGTTATTGTTTTAAGTACAAAACAATTATTGGCAGAAAGATCTGCAATAGTAAAGAAGGATGGATTGTTGTTTTTGGTTGCAATCAAATTTTCGTTGCAATCATACAATTCAAATTTATCCAAACCAGAACTGCTTTGTCCAAAATCAAATGTAGCTTTAAGTACCACTGTATTTTGGCCGCATGCTACCGGAGGATAAGTAAAGGTAACTTCAGGGGCACCATCAATACTTAATTCACCATTTATTGTAGTCTGGCAACCAAATACGTCTACTATATTGACAGAATAGTTTCTAGGAATAGCGCTTGCTATAGAATTTTCTTCATCGATATCATAAGTGTCACCATCATAATTGGTAGTACCTTGTGTTCCAAAGATACCGCCAGGGAAATTCCAAGTATACACATATGGGTCATTGCCAGAAGTCATATTAACCACAATATAAGGTCCAGGGTCATCGATTCCATCTTTACAAATAGAAAGCGGATTTGGGTCCAATTCTCCAGCTACAGGTGGCTTCCAGTCCACTTCGACCTCACCTGTACCCATACAACCTTTATCATCTGTTACAGTGACTTTGTAAGTTGTGGGCAATGTTGGACACACTGTTATAGCAGAAGTGGTTGCTCCTGTACTCCAAAGATAATTTGTATATATTCCTGAACCCCCTGATACGTTTGGACTTATTGAAGTGCAAAGACCGTCACATACATATACCGGTGGGAAAAGTACTTCAAGATTAGGATAAACGGTGACTTTCAACTCGAATGGAGGTCCCAAACAGATTGAATTTACTCCTTTGGCTTGAAATACATAAGTAACCACTTCTACATTTGTACCTGTGTTAGTGAGAATATCAGTAAATGAAGCTATACTATTTGGCCAAGAACCAGTTAAAGTTTCTCCAGTTACATTAGGGTTATCTATTGTATTAAGTGTAATGATTGCATTTGGCGCATTGGCTGCTACCTGAATTAAAACAGGGAATCCTGAACAAATTTGCTTATCCGGTCCACTGACTTGAATATTGGCACTACAATCAATATCTCCAGCAAAAAGGTAGGGAACAGAGAGAGCGCAGGATAGATTGGTCCAGCAACCTGTTTCTCCATCAGCGAATGCAAAAATAGTATATCCTAAATCAGCTGCGGCACAATTTGGAAGGTCCACCAATTCTTTTACTTTCATGTTAAAACAAAACTGAATGACCTGTACCGTGTTACATCCAGGTCCAGGCAAGCCCCACATGGTATCAGGGTCTCCGTTGTTGGCACAACCTGCGCCACCATTTGATGTAAACCACCAGCCACCTGGCAAACCACTTCCAGCCTGCAAATTGCCACCACCGATATTGTATTTTAACCCTAATTCTCCTGTAGGCAAAGTATACAATTGGTACTGTGAATTAGGGAAATTATAATCCACGTTATTTTCTGCCAGCCAATTCCAACCTGCCGGTCCTTGTCCTGCAATTGGAGAAGCCAACACATCCCAACCATCCCCAAAAGTAGGGATAATGCCTTGAATCCATTGGCAAGTGTTTCCTGCTGGAGGTGGTGCACCCGCTACCGTAAAATCTATACGGTGGCAGAAATTGACCGTCTCTCCCGGGCAAAATGGTCCATTTGGATTGGCTGTTGGATATTCTGGTCGTGTAGTGACTGTTTCTGATTCGTAACAATCAAAAGTCGCAAATAAGGTAGAAACACAAATTTCAAAATTGCCAAGGTTAAGCCCACCGGCGGCTTCTACTTTAATAAATACATCCGCTGCTGCATTGACGCCCAAGGTCAAAATAGAACCCGGGTCACAAGCTACAGTTGAACCAATAGTAGAGCAATCTGCACCACTATATACAGTCATGATAGGAGAAAAAGTAGCTCCATTGATCTGAATAATCATACTTGATGCAGTCAACTGAGGATGCACTTGAAACCAAACAGATGCCCCATTTGGATCGCAATCTCCGCCTTCACTGCAGTTGAAATTATTACATGAATTGACACAAACTGCTGGTCCATCGGTGATTGGTTCCATAAGATCAACTATATCAGCACATGTTTCAGCACCCTGGCAACCATTCTCTTCTATAAAAGACAATGAGAAAGTGCCGCAGCCTGCATCTGAACTACCTACCTTTACATAGATACTGGTAGTAGAAAAATCTTCGCATTTTACTGTTACAGTATTGCTTCCTGCTGCTATACAATAAGGGTTGCCCGCTGCAGCTACAGGTGCAAATCCACCATTGCAACTTTGTCCAGGAGCACCGGTAAATATTTCCTCTGCGATAAATCCTGTCATGGATCCTGCTGAAAAAACAACTTTTACCGCTTTTGCAGCTGGGTCGGGTTGGTATTCATACCAAACTGTAGCTTGTTGGTTTGGTGCAGGACATGCCCCCGGATCACCCGGATTGGTAGCACAGCACGTAGAAGTCAATGTAGCACTTCCTCCTGAAGCAATAACCTCAGGGGTACAATCATTGGCTGGTGGCACTATAACCCTTACATCAAATGTGAATGGAGTTCCTGCTGGATTGGTAGAAGCTACTGCCAGGTAGTAAGTGGTATTACCCATTACTGCTATGTTTTCAAATGGGTTGGTATCATTGGAGCAGGCAATGTATGTAGTGCCTGTACAACTGGTCATCATAGTAACATAAGTGCCTGCAGGTATGTTTCTAAAATCAATCTCAGTAGCCCCCGGCGGAGTGGTAAATTGCATCCAAACAGTGGGGTCATTGTTATGTGCACAACCACCTGAAGAAAATAATTCAGGACAGGCATTGACTGTAGTACCAGTTGCTGTAACCCAGTCGCAATTGACTAAATTTATATCGGAAGCTTTGCCACAAACGTCATTAACTGGTGCATTATTGGCTATAGGAGTAACTGTTAAGGTAAAATCACCAGCCGTAGCACCTGAGGTGGATATCTGGAGGAAGTAGTCTCCAGGAGGGAGGCATTCAAATACTTTGGAAAGTGAGCCACTGCCACAAGCTGCTTGCAACACTGTGCCAGGTCCAGGACAAGCATTTTGTACAACTCCTGCTACAATACCGCCTGAGAAAGGTGGTGTGCCGGAAGGTGTAATGGATACATTTATTCCTTTTGAATTGGTAGTAACTGTAAATTTGAAAAACACTACATTTTGCTGATCCACCGTCGGACACTGCGGTAAAGTAGGGTCACCCCCTGCACATGAAGTTGTACCGGTAAATGTGCCACCTGCTGAAACATCAGGCACTCCAGCAGCACATGGATCATCATTTGGAGGTCCTATGTTGAATTTGATTTCAAAATTAAATGTTCCACCAGAATCACCTGTGGAGCCAATTGCAATATAATAAGTGGTACCTGCAGTAAGTGGTCCCATGTTGCCAAACACAATGTTGTTACCAGACCTGCACCCTGATCCGCCCAAAGGCGTAGTGCAAGAGGTAAACAAGCCCATAAATGGAGTACCTGTACCAGAATAGCTTGTAAATCTAAAATCCATCGTTGGATTTTGGCCTGCCGTTCCTGGAGCGGTAAAACTTACCCACACAACTTCCTCCGCATTAAAATTACAAGGTGCTCCTGCTCCAGCAATGTTTTCAGGACAAGCATTCACATTGGTAGTAGTAAAAGGTCCTAGGTTGACACAAATATCGGTTGGCAATACAGGAAGTACTGTTGCATTGACGCAAAGATCATTTGCTACTGTGACATTAACACCAGGTGTAGCTGTAACTGAGAATACTCCGGCATTTGCGGTTGAAGTACCTATCATTACATTGTATATACCAGGTTGCAAACAATTGAAGTCTTTTATTCCATCGCCACTGCACTCTTCATCGATGACAGTTGCATTACATGGATTTCCGCTTGCATAAAGTCCAATGGATGGATTGGTAAGTCCTGTAACAGTTATATTCAGTTTATCATTTGGCGCAGCAATTGTAACTGTGTACCAAAGTGTTTTATTAATAAGGTTGCCCCCACAATTATTGTCTGACGTGGCACAAGTATTGTCCTGTCCAGTCAATGTTCCTGTTAGCGTAGTAGCTGTAAAACCTCCGATACATGGATTGTCATTGACCAATGCAACATTGTATTTTAGATTAAAGCCTACGTTGCCGGTAGCTCCTGGTAGTCCAATAGCTACGTAATATGTTGTGTTTGCAGATACGGTTATATTACCTGCAGGGCTTCCACTCAAACACCCACCACCTGGGATAGATCCACCTACTGCCGGGCAAGAACTGAAAATGCTGAGCGTGCCTAATATACCACTTACATTGATACTGGTAGTACCTGTTGGTGTAGTAAATTTATACCAAACTATTGCATCAGTAGAATAGTTCAATCCACAACCAGCCAGTGTAAATGTTTCCGGACATGCACCTACTGTAGTAGATCCTGGAACAGGGAAGAATTTACAGATGGTAGGGTCAGTGATGTCAGTAGCATTTGTACAAAGATCATTGGCTGCTGTAGTCAAAGTTTGATTAATCGTCAAACTGAACGTACCAGCATTTAATGCTGTCGAACTTACAAATATTTTTATGGTCCTTGGTAAAGGACAATCCAATAGTACTGGGTTGTTGCAAGCTGTGCCCGCTACAGGTGTTGCACAATCGCTTTCATACAATCTTATCTTATGGTTTGTCCCACTTGCTGTAAATGTCAATTGTTTTACTCCTGGACCTATGACGTAGTCATACCACACAGAGGCTTCATTTTCAGTTCCTGCACAAGGGGTTAGGTCTTGTGTTGCACAAGCATTGGTCAAGCCATTGTTAGCTCCGGTATTGACTGCAATGGAATTTGCGCAAGCATCATTAGCTGGAGGCGTATTGTATTTGATATTAAATCCTACACTGCCATTAGATCCATTTAGGCCAATGGCAATATAATAAGTGGTATTTGCAGTTACTGTTATTGGTGTGGTTGTACTTCCAGCTATACATCCACCTCCAGGCACAATGGCAGCAGCCGGGCATGAAGTGAATAAAGTAAGGTAAGCATTTGCTGTTATATTATTAAATTCAACGCTTGTAGTACTTGCAGGTGTAGTAAATTGGTACCACACTACATCTTCTGTACTATAATCCATTGCACATCCGGCAACTGTAAAAGTCTCAGGACAGGCACCAACTGTAGTACTTGCAGGCGCAGCAAAGAATTGACATGTAGGGCTTGCTGCAATGACCTGGGCATTGGTACACAAATCATTGGTTGCAGTTGTCGCAGTAGAAGTAATATTCAAACTGAAAGGGCCATCATTGGCGCTGCTTGAGCTAACAAATATTTTTATAGTTTGTGCCAGTGGACAATCTAATGTCACAGTATTGTCGCATGCTCCCGAAATGGCTGTGCTGCAATTATTGCCATATACTTTAATAAAATGATTGGAAGACGATGAAGTAAGTGTAAGGGTTTTGACATTAGCCGGGATGGTGTAGGAATACCAGACTGAAGCTTCATTTATCGCACCGGCACAAGGCGTCAAATCCTGTGTAGCACAATCATTGGTAAGCCCTGCATTATTGCCGGTCACTACTGCTATGGCATTGGCACAGGCATCATTGGCTGGAGGAGTATTGTATTTAATATTAAACCCAACAGCTCCTGTGGAACCACTAATGCCAATGGCAATAAAGTAAGTAGTATTTGCACTAACTGGTATAGAGGAAGATGTGCTACCTGAAATACATCCTCCACTAGCTATAGGAGTAGTAGATGCACAAGAAGGAAAGATACTTAGGTAGGCATTGGCTGTGATGCTATTGAAATCAACACTTACAGTACCCGCAGGGGTAGTAAATTGATACCAGACAACATCTTCATTACTGTAATTCAATGCACAACCTGCAACTGTAAAAGATTCAGGACAAGCACCAACGGTAGTAGTAACAGGTGCAGGTAAAAACTGGCAGGAAGGTGTAGATGGAATGACTGTAGCATTTGCGCATAGGTCATTGACAGCTGTAGTAGCCACAGATGCAATGTTTAAACTAAAAATACCATCATTGGCTGTAGTGGAACTGACAAAAACTTTTACTGTCTGAGGTGCAGGGCAATTAAGCGTAACCATGTTGGCACATGCACCTGAAATGGCTGTCGAACAATCATTTTGATAAATCTTTATAAAGTGATTGGGTGAAGAAGAAGTAAAAGTAAGTGTTTTTACGCCCACAGGTATGGTGTAATTGTACCATACCGAAGCCTCATTGATGGTACCTGTGCAAGGAGTATTGTCCTGGGTAGCACAATCATTCGTAAGGCCAGCGTTGTTGCTTGTAACCAATGGAAGTGCTCCTGCACATGCATCATTGACTGGATTTGGTATAACTGTAATATTAATATCATCTGTATCGGTACATCCATTGGCATCTGTTACGGTGACTGACCATATGCCTGAATGAATGGCTGGGCTGGCTGCAGCTACGATTTGATTAATTCCTGTTGAGGTAGTAGCATTTGGTCTTGTCCAAGCATAAGTATATGGAGCAAGTCCTGTGCTTACGAATGCGGTTAAGCTTATCGGAAGACCCTGGCAAACGATGAAGTCTGTCGGAGAGTTGGCATTATTGACATTTTGAATTTGCAAGTCTGTAGGGTTTACAGTGACTGTTAATGTAACCTGAGCTGTAACATAGCAGCCATTGGCGTTTTCCAATCTAGCGAATACTATTGTACCGTTTGAAGCACTATATGGAGAAGATAGTGCACCAGTATTATTATTGGCATTGGCCAATGTAGTATGGTATGTTACAGTTAAACCACCTACACCATTGTCAATATCAGCGCCACTATTGGAGTTGACAGCCGGGAAGTTAGGGGTAAGTTCTGCATCGGTCAATGTAAAAGAAGCAGTGGTAGAACCATTCCCGCACTCTTTAAGTTCTGTATTAGAAGCAGTGGGATTGGTATTGACGGTTATAGTTAAGTTATCTGTATCAAAACAGCCATTGGCATCCTCATAAGTGACTTCGTATAATCCGCCATTAGCAGCAGAAGCACTTGCTACAGTAATAGTATTAGTGCTACCTGTAATGGGTGAGCCATTTAGTGTCCAAGCATAAGTAGCTCCGCCTGCTGTGGCTGTGAGTGTAAAAGGATTACCGACACATACTTGACCATCATTATTGGCATTTCCACTGGTCTCAGAGACACTTAGATTGACAGTAGGCAATGTATAGACCACTATATTTTGCGTAACTACTGTTGAACAGCCGTTGTTATCCGTAATTGTAACCGAATACAGCCCGGCATTTGTAGTAGTTGAATTTACTACAGCCAGGTCAAAGGTAGTATTTGGCAAATTGGTAGCGCCACGCTGCCAGGCATAGGTGTAGGTTACATTGCTGGTTGTAGATATGGTAAAGTCATCTCCTTCACATACCTGACCATCATTATTTGTATTGCCACTAGTTTCAGCCACGCTAATATTTGACGGAGGAGTTGCAAGCGCATTGGCAGTAATGGTAAAATTTCCTGCATTTGCTGCTTCTGAAGCGACAACTATAATATAGTTGCCTGGTAAAGTGGCAAAACATGCGTTTGTGATGTCTGTGGCAGGCAAGGTACCTGATGTGCCATCGCAATTAGACATAATCCATACCTGATAATTGCTGATAGCCGGAGCTGATCCGGGTACTATATCAACCCCAATGGCATTATTGGCGCCAAAGAACCCTGCGTTGACAGAGAAGTACTGCACGTTTGGCGTGCCAAGTGCTGGCACAAAAGAAGTAAAATTTCCGCCTGCAGGCGCTACACCAGCATTGGTCAAAGATTGACCGACGCCATTGGCTAAAGCAGTAGGTGAAGTACAATTATTAGAAAATACAAGGCTTAAGAAAAGCTGATGTTTATATTCTTCTCCTGTAGAGGACGGACAAATAGATACGTTTATTACATTCGATGTGGGTGATCCAGCAAACATATGCATAAAAATACCGATGCTGAATAGCATAAAAAATATTGATTTCTTCATCAATAGAAATTTCAATTGTTAGTTATTAATATATACAATATCCTTAATAGGCAGCTAACGCTGCTTTTCATTTGTAAAATTGGAGTCGCCTGTCTGAAACAACTTTAAAAGAGAGTAGCAAATATAGTAAATAACATGTAATATTTTTGATCCCTTAAATATAATCTTCTCTTACCTTCACCTTGCCACATTTTCTTATATTTCGTAAAATAAATAATTATGAAATATAATATTATTATAGAGGACAAAAAACTTAATAAATAAAATTAAAATACAATATTCTATGTTATTATGAAATTAAAAATATTTACACAACTAACTTGTAAAGCTTCCAAAGCTTAATAATACAAATTATTGGTTTATGTATAATTTTTATAATATGAGCCTGATAGATAATTATTTTATACTTTTGTTGCATGCCAAAAATCATAGATGTCATAATACCAGCATATAATGAGGAGGAATCTATATACATGGTAATAAATGATCTGCCAAAAGCTCTTATTAGAAATATTATTGTATGTAACAATAATAGCACAGATGGTACACGGGATGTTGCCCTTAATAAAGGTGCTATTGTAGTGGACGAGCCCACACCCGGCTATGGCAGTGCTTGCCTAAAAGGTATAGATTATTGCAAAAGTCTTGACATAAAGCCAGACATTGTTGTATTTATAGATGGAGATTACAGCGATCATGGTGAACAATTGCCACTACTGATCAAACCAATAATAGAAGATGACTTTGACATGGTTATTGGCTCAAGGGCGTTGGGCATGAAGGAAAAAGACGCCATGCTACCACAACAAGTATTTGGCAATTGGCTGGCAACCACTTTGATTAAATACTTATATAAATACACATTTACTGATCTTGGCCCTTTTCGAGCTATAAAATGGCAGGCATTGATGGGTATTGATATGCAGGACAAGGATTTTGGCTGGACAGTAGAAATGCAGGTAAAGGCGGCTAAATATAAGCTCACCTGCACGGAGGTAGCTGTAAACTATAGAAAGCGCATTGGCGTTTCTAAAGTAAGTGGAACAATAAAAGGCACATTTATGGCTGGCTACAAGATATTATGGACAATATTTAAACTTGTATAATGATTGCAGTTGTCACATATATTGTAGCGTCGATTTAT
This sequence comes from Saprospiraceae bacterium, assembly GCA_043755305.1. Lineage (GTDB taxonomy): Bacteria > Bacteroidota > Bacteroidia > Chitinophagales > Saprospiraceae > JADKBO01. Next base: position 3,046 of record JAYUTD010000563.1, on the reverse strand, counting down.
CTTTCATGCATAGTTTCCATCACTTTATACTGCATTTCCCAATTCAACTTATTACTGAGATTTAAAAAAAATAAAGCAGACCTTAGATATGCCATGGACGGCTTAAAAAAAGATTGGCCATTTGTGACCATCCAATTGCCAATTTTCAATGAAAGGAATGTAATACAAAGATTGATTTCCAATATTGTAAAAATGGAATACCCAAAGGACAAAATCGAATTTCAGGTATTGGATGATAGCAACGATGACACCACACTTATGGCGCATAGATTGGTAAAAGAACTTCAAGCAAAAGGTCTATCTATTGAACATATACATAGAATGGACAGGACGGGGTATAAAGCCGGGGCATTAAAGCACGGCTTGGAAAGTGCAAGGGGAGAATATATAGCAATATTTGATGCAGATTTTATACCTGCGCCAGATTTTTTAATGCGAACACTACCCTACTTTGAAGACCTTAATGTGGGAGTGGTGCAGACCAGATGGGACCACCTCAATCAAACTGAAAACATGCTTACTGAATTGCAATCCTTTCAATTAAATGTACATTTCACCATAGAACAAGGCGGCAGATGCAATGCACCATATTTCCTTCAATTCAATGGGACCGGAGGTGTGTGGAGAAAGAAAGCTATAGAAGATGCCGGAAGTTGGCACACTGATACACTTACCGAAGATTTGGATTTAAGTTACAGAGCTCAATTAAAAGGTTGGAAAATAAAGTATCTCGAAAATGTTACTTCGCCTGCTGAATTGCCTATGGAGATTGGAGGCCTTAAGTCTCAGCAGCACAGATGGATGAAAGGAGGTGCTGAAACAGCTAAAAAGCTTTTACCATTGGTATGGGCATCCTCTATCTCATGGACAAATAAGATGCAGGCCTCTATCCACTTATTGTCCAGTTCATTCTATCTTATTGTATTTATTCTTGGATTTACTTCCGTGCCTCTTGGCATTTTCATGTTTTACGCAAATGCAGATTATGCCTTTTTAAAATATTTAGCTATATCCTTGCCTTTTGTCTTTGTAACGTACTATTACGCAAATGTAATGATAGCTTGGCCTAAAGACAATATGCTTAAAAGAGTAGTGAAATTTTTATTCATTTTTCCTATTTTTCTATGTATTAGTTTGGGGTTATCCTTTCACAATTCTATGGCAGTAATTCAGGGTTGGTTAGGTAAAAAATCTTCTTTTATCAGAACCCCAAAAAAAGGAGATGAAAAATTTTTAAGGCAATACCAAATTAAATCTATTTCTGCTATTACGCTGGTAGAAGGTTTGTTGTTTGTTTATTATTCCATAGGAATAGCAGTGGCCCTAGATAATGGAAACTATGCATTTTTGTTCTTCCACGTAATGCTTGCACTAGGATACGGAAGTATTTTTTTATTATCTTTGTCATCGATAAAAAATAAAATATGAATCTCGACAATAGCGTACTCGATTTCTTAAAAAAATTAGAAAAAAACAATAACAGGGATTGGTTTGCGAAGAACAAAGCCTTTTATAATAATGCATTGGAACAGTATTCGATTTTTGTGGATGAGGTAGCGAATGGTTTGAAAAAGTCAGATATGATTGAGGATGTAAAACGATTCAGAATATACAGAGATATACGGTTTTCAAAAGACAAAACGCCCTATAAAAATAATTTTGGTACTGGATTTTCAAGGGCAACAAATAAACTAAGGGGTGGCTATTATTTGCATATAGAAAATGGTGGCTGCTTTGCGGGTGGCGGATTCTGGTCACCTGAGTCACAAGATATTAAGAGAATTAGAGATGAATTCTCCTATGATTCAGAAACAATTATAAAAATTCAAAAAGAGAAAAAATTTAAAAAATACTTTGTTAACATTCAGGGAGATGCACTTGTAAATGCGCCTAGGGGATATGACCCACTATTACCTGCAATTGAACTAATAAAGAAAAAACAATGGGTCGTAATGCGGTCTTTCGAAGACAAAGATTTGGCATCAAAAAACTTTAGCAATGAAGTCATCACAACATTTGAAGCGCTGCGGCCTTTCTTTGATTATATGAGCGATGTACTTACTACTGACGTCAATGGAGAACCAATCCATTAATCCATGAAGAGATTGGTTGTGTTAAGCGGTGCAGGTATATCTGCTGAAAGTGGTATAAAAACTTTTAGAGATGCCGATGGGCTATGGGAAGGCCATGATATTCAACAAGTGGCTACCCCTGAAGGGTTTATAAATAATCCAACTTTGGTATTAGAGTTTTACAATCAAAGGAGAAGGCAACTTGATGAAGTCCAACCAAATGATGCTCATGTAATAATTGCTCAGTTAGAAAAATATTATAGTGTAACTGTTGTGACTCAAAATGTTGATGACTTGCACGAGCGGGCTGGCAGTGGCGAGGTCATACATCTGCACGGAGAATTAAAAAAAATGAGAAGCACCACATACAGTCATTTGATTTATCCTTGCACAAAGGATATTCAATTAGGAGATAAATGCGACAAAGGAAGTCAATTAAGACCACACATTGTATGGTTTGGCGAATCGGTCCCTTTGCTTGAAGAAGGTATAAAAAGCGTTTCCATTGCTGACATTGTGCTTGTAATCGGATCTTCAATGCAGGTGTATCCTGCAGCTAGTCTTGTAGCATACGCTCCGCCCGATTGCAAAGTTGTATATATTGATCCAAAACCATCTATTTCCTATGAATTGAGCCAAAGAAAAAATCTGGAAGTTATTAAAGAAAAAGCAACAAAAGGTATGGAAATATTTAGGGGAAAATATGCTAATAATTGATAAAATCGTCTATCTTTGAAAGTAAATAATAATCATCAATCAATGAAGTCTAACAATTTAATATTAACCGCTTTCTTTTTTATTGCACTATTTACCTCATGCAAAAAAGATGTGGAGGGATGCACAGATCCACTAGCAACTAATTACAATCCAGATGCCACTGTAAAGGTTGATTGCAAATACAAAGGATGCACTGACAAAGAAGCTGAAAATTATGATGCTCAAGCGAATGTATCCGGAGACTGTATTTATGCGAG
>JAYUTD010000562.1:0-6942 GCA_043755305.1 Saprospiraceae bacterium | reverse complement strand
GTTTAACCGGGGGTACGGATGGTCAAATAGTAACCATCTTTATGCATATGGACAATAGCCAAGTTAAGCATTTGGCAAGTCCGGTTGCTGTGCCAACTGCAGCAGATAGTATGAATATGATAGAATTATTTGAACCCAATAGCAATGGAAGTGTCAATCAACCTACACAGTTGACTTTTAATACCGGCGGAGCCATCACATTAATCTACGATGGGTTAAGGAACAGATGGAAGCCAATCAATTATTATGGTGAAATTAAGTCAGCTACATACGGTTGGCTAAAAGGTGGCGGCCCCAATTCTTTGATCAATCCTAATGGTGGAGATTGTAAAGTTGGTATAGGACTCTTCACACCAACAGCGCGGCTTGAAGCTGCAAACACTACAAACAATGAAGTGGCCATAAAAGGGTGGAGCACAGGTATCGGAGGCATAGCAGCACATTTTTCATCAAGCAATGGCCATGCTCTGATAGTGGATCAAGGAAAAGTAGGGATTGGGGTGCTTAACCCCACAAAAGCAAAATTTGAAGTAAATTCAGAACCAGCCAAACTAACGAACGCAATATTTGGATCAAATGGACAAGGAATTTCATTACAAAAAAATTGGCCTTCTATAGGATTTAATACGTATCGTGATGAAACAAATACACATCGATATTTGGGTGGAGGATATGGTTTTGGTTTTGCCCTTGACCCTGGAAATGGCTTATTGGTTTTCAATAAAATGGGGACAGGCCAAGTGGATGACTTAGTAGGTGCAAATGAACAAACTGTCATGGGTATTAATCAAAATGGCGATGTAGGTATTGGCATAATAGATTTTCAATCTAAAGTATCTATATATCAACCAACAATTGAGAGCAATAACAATTCTAATCTTTTGCACTTAAGAGGCCAAAATCCTATGCAGTTTTTTTCAGATCAATTTAATACTACTAGAGGATATATCAAAGGGGTAACAAATACTTCTGCCACACCTCAATTCAACAATGTAGGCATAGAAATAGGAGCAGCAGGAAACAACATTTACCTAACGTCGGCAGGATATCTTCCTGCTCTGACGGTAAATGGATCCACAAATTATATAGGTATTGGTCAAGTCAACGCAGCTCAAACAACTTCGCCACTAAGTTTTCCTAATGTAGTAGGAAAAAAAATAAGCTTATGGAGTGGAGGTGCAAATAATGAATATGGCTTTGGAATTCAATCAGGCAAATTACAAATTTATACGGCAGGACAAGATCAAATAGCTTTTGGATGGGGCAGCTCCAGTAATTTCAATCAGACGATGACATATTATCCTGGAACTGCACAATTAGGCATAAATTGTTTGCCTCAAACAAACTATCATCTTGCAGTCAATGGTAATATTAGGGCAAAAGAGATTGTTGTGGAGACAGCCAATTGGCCTGACTACGTTTTCACAAAAGAGTATAAGCTGTCAAGTCTATCTTCTATAGAGAAATACATCAATGTGCATGGTCACTTGCCTAATGTACCATCTGCTAAGGAAGTAGAAGAAAATGGTCAAGCTCTCGGTGAGGTTCAAAAGAAAATGATGGAGAAAATCGAAGAGTTGACATTGCACCTTATTCAGCAACAAAAAGAAATTGAGGTGTTAAAGGATTTAATAAAAAATAAAAACTAACAATATCATGAAAATAAATTATTTGTTAGTATTCTTCGCCTTTTTTATAGAAGACAATGCATACTGTCAACCAGGTTCATACATTTGGCCGGTAAAGGCGATGCCTGCGTACGAAGATATCAATGATTTTTATACTACAAACAATTACGTTGATCACGATCCTGGCTCAACTTTTCAAGATTATGCATGTGCAATGAAAACGTACGATGGCCACACTGGAGTCGATATAGATCTTTGGCCATTTAGTTGGAGTATGATGGCAAACAATCAAGTGGCAGTGATCGCTGCGGCTGATGGCACAGTTACTTCAATAGATGACAACAACAACAATGAGTTCAATTCAATATCATGCAATAATCCAAATCCTAATACAAGTAATTGTTCAGGACCTGTACCAAATTCTAACTGGAACAATATTATTATCACACATACCAATGGTGTACGGACTACATATGGACACTTGAGAAACAATAGTGCTTTGGTCAGCGTAGGACAATTGGTTAAGCAAGGACAAATTATTGCATTTGTTGGCAGCAGCGGGTGCAGCAGTCATCCACACTTACATTTTCAGGTAGATTCATTGGTTACAATAAACGGAGTACAATCAAGAAAACTTATTGATCCGTACCATATTTCGCCTAATGGATGCAATAGTTTAAACAATACATCTTATTGGATCAATCAAAAACCGCACGACGAACCAAACGTTTTAAGGGTAATGACCCATTATGATGTTCCTGCATTAATTCAAAATGGCCCCGGAGGATCCGGCTTTTGCCAGACAGATGAACTAAGAAAAGCGAAGTATAGTTTCAACCTCAATGACCAAATAGTATATGGCATAGCTTTAAGAGATATTTCCCAGGGTAATGGAGTGAGCCTTGCTGTCTTTGACCCTAACAATACCTTGGTTTTCGCAATTCCATTGGTATGCCCTGGAAACTATAGAAAATGGTATGCTACAGTTAGCACAAATATCCCCAATAATTATTTAATAGGTACATACCGTGTAGAAGCTTCTTACAATGGCAAAACTGCCATTCATTATTTTTCTGTGGGCTGCCCGGCCAATGAAACTATAACTGCTAGTTTGTCTGGTCATAAAGGAGTAATTGTAGGAGATGAACTTTATTCAAGTTCTTTGATTCAACCAAATGCGAGAGTCAGGTTTCAATCAGGGGGTTTTATTAAATTGACCAATGGATTTAAAGCATCTTCTGGGTCATCTTTTAAGGCTAAGATTAGGGGTTGCAATTACAGCGATTAAAGACATATCATTTAATGTTAAGAGACCTAATGGCTTATTCCATCAAGTCAACTTTCTACTCAACATGTCTTTTATTGCACCCAAAATTTATTGATTTTTGGGACAGTGAATATTAAATAATGTCTTTATGCAATGGTTTGAAAGAAAAAAGCTATCTAATTTTAAATCATTAATAAAATTAATTAAAAAATGAAACGAGGACTTGTCTTTATCTTACTACTTAATGCAATGTTATCATTGGCTCAAAATATTGGTATAAACCAAAATGAGCCTAAAGCTTCATTGCACATCAATGGAGACATAGCCTACGAAGAAGTTTCACTTACAGTATCGGACACCTTGATCAATGTTATAGACGTAAACACCGTCAGGGAGAAAAATTATGTATTGCATGGTCCTTCAGCCAATTTTGCCTTAAGTGGAATCAGCCAGGGAATTAATGGAAGAGAAATAAATCTTTCAAACATGACCGGCCATAGCATGGAGATTTACAACGACTACATTTTTACAGCGGATTCATTTCGAATTCAAACAGGTACTGGTGGAACATTGGCTGTGTATCCGGGCGGTAACGTATCCTTGAAATACGATACAACATTTATGCGTTGGGTAGTAATCAATGCCCATAATTATAGCTTAAACTATTATGGTGCACCTGCACCTTGGGCTTTGAATGGCAATGCAGGAACTACCAGTGCAAATTTTGTAGGAACCACAGATGGACAGCCGCTTCGCTTTAAAGTAAATAATGTACTATCTGGAATTATAGACTCTGTTAAAGCCAATACAGTTTTGGGTTATGCCGCTTTTAAGAATAATGGCAACATACTTGGAGATAGTAACGTGATCATAGGCACGAATGCTTTTAAAACAAATTCTTTTGTTGCAAGAAACAATGTAGTTATTGGTGTCGGTGCTATGGAAAACAATACAATATCTGAAGGGCATGTAGCTATTGGGTACCAAGCATTAAAAAATTTTAATAATTCAAATTTTCCAGGCGGAACTTTAGGGTCAAATCATAATACAGCTATTGGTTATAAGGCTCTAAAAGATAATCAGGGTAATGGTACATCAAATACCGCAGTTGGCGGATATGCTTTGAGCTCAAACTTGACGGGGTATAATAACACAGCTGTAGGAGATTTTTCTCTTAGGAAAATTACAAATGGATTCAATAATACTGCCATAGGAGCAAATACTCTCAAAGAACCAAGTTATTCGGAAAACAACACGGCCGTAGGCTCTGCAGCACTGAATTTAGGTGGTTACAGAAGCACTGGTGTTGGTTCAGGTGCATTATATTCAGGTGGTACAGATAATGTTGGTGTTGGCATGCTTGCCGCTTATGGTAATAGTAGTACCGGTAATACTGCTTGTGGTACATTTTCACTACAATCTAATAGTAATGGTCAAAACAATACTGCTATTGGTTATTTCTCTATGACATCTGGAACCACAGGAAGTAACAATATTGGAATTGGTTACAAATCTCTTTTAAATATAAATGGCGGTAATTTTAACATAGGTATAGGATATGAGGTCAATCTCACTAATACTGTTGGTAGTTGGAATACTGTAATCGGAGAGCATGCCAATACTAGCATAAATAACCTGACTGGAGTCTCTGCTATTGGAGCAAGTACTATTGCAACTACGAGTAACAAAGTGTGGCTTGGAGCCAACATAGCAGGCATGGAAGTGCAGGCTTATGGTCCGTATACCAACTTGAGTGACGGCAGATTTAAAGAAAATATTAAAGAAAATATTCCAGGTTTAAATTTTATAACCAAGCTGAGACCAGTTAGCTATACTTTCAATATAGATAAATTGCAAAAACACATTACTGCAAAAATGCAAGATTCCATTGCAGAGCATTATTATCCTGATAAATCTGAAATAGAAAAAGCCAATCTGGAAATAAGAACAGGCTTCATAGCGCAAGAAGTAGATTCACTAATGAAGACCCTCGATTTTGCGTTTGATGGTGTTGGCAAACCTCAAAATGAGACAGATACTTATAGGATTTCATATAGTCAATTTGTTGTACCCCTTGTAAAAGCTATACAAGAACAACAAACTCAAATAGCAGAACTAAAGGAAGAATTAAACAAAAAGCAAAGTGAATTTAGTAAAGAGTTGGAAAACTTGAAATTAGCTTTAGAGAGTATTAAACATAAAAATTAATAAATAATCATGAAAACACGTATCCTTTTTCTTTGTTTATCGCTAGCAAGTTCTATGGCATTTGCACAAAATGTAGGCATAGGCAATACTGATCCTAAAGCAAAACTTGATGTATCAGGTGACTTGATTTTGAAGAGTGCCACCCTTACATTGTTGGATGGCAATACCATTGACCTTGATGTCATTACCAATAGGTACAACCACTACAAGCTCGAAGGTCCTACATCCAATTTTCAAATTGGGGGTATACTTGCGGCAGAGCATGACCGCATTGTCTCTCTTTACAATCGGAGTGGACATTCATTAGAAATTTACAATGATGATGTAACAGCTGCTGCCTCCAATAGGATATTAACTGGTACTGGAGGCACATTTGCCGTGTATAGCGGTGGAAGTGTAACATTGAAATATGACCAAACGAACGCTCGTTGGGAAATTATTACAAGCCATTACAATAGTCTAGACAATTTTGGCAGCGGCAATTGGACATTGAGTGGCAATGATATCTACAATGCCAATGTGGGTAATGTAGGTATAAACACTACTACGCCATTGACCAGTTTACAAGTGAATGGAAATTTGTCTCTGGTGAGTGATACTATAGAGGTCCCTTGTTTTGGAATGTTTGTAGATGGCAGGATCTTGATAAATAATGATGTGAAGAAAAAATCTGTGTTTCATCTTGTTGGGAAGCAAAATTGCAGCCCAACAGTCCCTTCTATTTTAGGGCTTATCGGAGGAAATGATGGACAAATTGTCACCATTACAACACATGTAAATTATACTCCCGTGATGCATTTATCAAGTTTGAGTGCCGCTCCAACTGCACTTGATAGTACTTACATGATAGAATTATTTGAACCAAGTGGGAATGGTGCAGTTAATGAACCAAGTCAAATAACTTTGAATAAAGGTGGATCCATTACTTTGATCTATGATGGATCACGAAAAAGATGGAAGCTAATCAATTATTATGGCGAAATTAAGTCAGAGACCTATGGCTGGATCAAAGGTGGTGGTCCTAATTCAATAATTAACCCAAATGGAGGCAATTGTAAAGTTGGTGTCGGATTGTTTACTCCTACAGCACGACTTGAAGCTGCAAACACTACAAACAATGAAGTAGCTATAAAAGGGTGGAGCACAGGTATCGGAGGCATAGCAGCACATTTTTCATCAAGCAATGGCTATGCACTAATAGTGGATCAAGGAAAAGTTGGCATTGGGACCGGAGTGCCAACTTCAAAACTTGAAGTATTAAACACTACGGCCAATGAAATAACAATAAAGGGAAAAACAACAGGAGTAGGTGGCATAGCCATGTATGCTAGGGCAGAAAACGGAGGTATAGGAGTATCGGGCGAAGCGTTTACAGGTAATGCCGTTGGCGGATATTTTGTTGCCGATGGCTCTGGGAATGAGTATGCATTAAAAGCTGAAACTTTGAATGGAGGTACTGCAGGATATTTTAATTCACCTACTGGAAAAGCAATAATAGTTGACCAAGGAAATGTTGGCCTTGGCGAACCTAATCCTGCAGAAAAATTGCACATTAGCAATGGCAATGCCAAAATTGGAAAAAATGCAGTTTGGGCATCTGCCGCTGATGATAGAACAATGAAGTTTGGAGACGGTGCTTTTGTATCTATAGGGGAAGTTGGAGGCGATGATTTGATGCAAATTAAGGGAAAACAGATTACAATTATTTCAAATCTTGCAACTGGAGCTCCGTTTTTTGCACCTGCTGGAAATGTTTTAATTCCTAATGGAAATGTTGGCATAGGAACAAGTACTCCATCACATAAACTCTCAGTAAATGGAGTGATCAGAAGTAAAGAA
>JAYUTD010000561.1:0-2795 GCA_043755305.1 Saprospiraceae bacterium | reverse complement strand
AAATATACCAAATATAGTTAAATTAACAACATAATAAACAAGAAATTAAATAGAAATCGATCTTATTAGAATTAAATCCATACTGGCAAAACGGTATGTCGTGGAACTTTTATTATACAGTTGATGTTTTTATTTTTTAATAGTGGCAACTATATTCCTAAAAAACAAAAAATCAATTCTATTATATGGAAACAACTGCAGTTAAAAGTCCAGTTATGTTATATACAGAGCAGACTCCCAATCCAGAGACCTTAAAGTTTGTTACTAACAGGATGTTGTATAAGGGTACGGCAGATTTTAAAGATGCTACCCTTGCAGAAACATGGTCATTACTTGCACATGAGTTGTTCTCACATCCATATGTAAAAGGAGTGTACATCTGTAATAATTTTGTAACAATCACCAAAGAATTTAATTATGCCTGGGAGGATATAATGTTAAAACTTAAGGAGTTTATAAAACAATACATCTCCGATGAAAAAGAAATAATGAAAGGGGGTTTTGAAGAAGCGTTGAAAGCTTTGCAAGAAACACAGACAGACAATATCCAATATTCAACGGAGGACGGAGAGTTGGTGAAGAAAATTAAAGAACTTATCGACACGTATGTAAAGCCAGCTGTGGAAATGGATGGAGGAAATATTGAATTTAAATCATTCAATAAAGGAGTTGTAGAGGTAATCTTGCAGGGCTCATGCAGCGGTTGTCCATCAAGTACCGTAACGCTTAAATCAGGCATAGAAGGTATGCTCAAAAGAATGGTACCCGAGGTTACAGAAGTTGTGGCCGAGATGGGCTAGTTTAAAAAACATAAAGATATAAAAGGGACAATTAAAGTCCCTTTTTTATTTATTCTTTGAGGATATCAGCCAAAGACCTATAAATGTAAGGAAGCCATTGATTATTAGTATTTCAATGCCCATCTTAAAACCATTGAACAGTAAGCCAGATAAATTTTTAATGGATGTAGCCAGAGGATCTTGTATACCAAGTTTATTTATAAACCACTCTGCATTGTTGATAAAATCAAGGCCTAATATCAAAACAGGTGAAATAAGACACACTATCAAGACTTTGTTGTCCTGCACTTTTCTTTTGGTCAAAATACCGAATGAAAAAAGACCAAGTAGTGGGCCATAGGTATAGCCTGCAACTTTTAGTATAACATCGATAATTGATTTGTCATTGATCCATTTAAAAGCCATAACACAGGAAAAAAACAAAACAGCAAAACAAAGATGTACCATCAATCTTATTCTTTTCCTTTCTGATTCATTTTTACTTTTATTTTTTGTTAACCCAAGTATGTCTATGCAAAAGGAAGATGTAAGCGCAGTCAGCGCTCCATCGGCACTTGGAAATAAAGCTGAGATTAGACCAATAATAAAAATGACCCCAACGATTTCAGGGACATAACCTCCTAAAGCAACGCCGGGAAAAAGGTCATCTCCCTTTAAATTTAAATTGTGCTGCTGAGCATATATGAATAATAATCCACCCATAAGTAGAAATAAAAAATTGACAAACAACAATACCGTAGCAAGTGTAAACATATTTTTTTGAGAATCCTTTAGCGTTTTTACACTGATGTTTTTTTGCATCATTTCCTGATCCAGACCAGTCATTGCTATAGTTATGAAAGCCCCGCCTAAAATTTGCTTTAAGAAGAACCCGGATTCTTTAAAGTTAGTATTGAAAATTCTTGTCAATTTTAAATCTTCAAGTTTTGTCATCGCATCAAAAAAACTCAAGTTCATGTTTTGAAGAATAGTGAAGATGCACACAATAAGGCCAATTAACATAAAAGTAGTCTGCAGGGTATCGGTATAAACTATGGTTTTAACTCCACCTTCGAAAGTATAGAGTAAAATAAGTACAAGTATGACAAAAGCAGAAACCCAAAAGTCAACGCCCAGGCTATCGAGAATAAAAAGTTGCAAGATATTTACCACTAAATACATACGAGCGGTGGCACCCAATGTCCTCGATACAATAAAAAAGAAAGCGCCAGTTTTATAGGAAACAACACCAAATCTCTGCTCCAGGTAATGGTAAATGGAGGTGAGATTGAGTTTGTAGTAAAGGGGCAGCAAAACATATATTATAACCAAATAGCCAATAAAATAACCAATCACTATTTGGTAATAGTTGAACCCAATAGCGCCAACAGTTCCCGGCACACTGACAAAAGTTACTCCACTTAGTGAAGTACCTATCATGCCAAAAGCTACTAAAATCCAATTGCTATTTTTGTTTCCATTAAAAAATGAGTCGTTATTTGCGTTTTTTGAGGTAACCCATGCTACAACCAATAACAAAATAAAATATGTGAGAACAAAAGAGAACAATAACAATGGCGACATTTTTGACTTTATTTATAGTAAGAGAATAAAGAAATTGAAGGATTGATTTATTTGTCGGAATCAGAAAGTGTATTTAGCGCTCTTGGCAAGTAAATGAAATTTGGGCCTAGCTCACTTAATACAAACAGACAAAGGTGTAAATCAGGATTTTTGTAGGATTTTATAAATTCTTCAATCTTTTCTTCAAAGACAATACTTTTTGAAACAAATTCTTCAAGCGTAGATGCATTTATATTCCAAATACCACCATTACTTTCTCTTTCAATAACAGGAATACCTATAGCCATTTCTTGTTGATGCAGCACAAAAATAGGATACTTTGACACATCTTGATCTCTTATGATGTCTGCTGCCTCTCCCAAAACTTTTGTATAAGTTTTAAGTGCTTCCTGAAGACTTAAATATGTTTCAATTTTACTCATAATGCAAATA
>JAYUTD010000560.1:0-2798 GCA_043755305.1 Saprospiraceae bacterium | reverse complement strand
AAAGTAGTTACCTTATTCATAATGGACATAAGACCGATGACTACCTAAAAAAAATTGTTAGCCTAATAGAAGATGATTTTGAAAATGTAATCCCAATTATGGATTCAAAAATTGAAATTGATAGGTTTTTGGCATTAACCAAAAAAGATTTGACAATTGGCTTAAGGATGGCTATCAATGAGGAACCCCAATCTGCTTATTACACATCAAGATTAGGCATAAGAAGTACAGAGATCATTGAATACTACAAACTAAAAATTGCAAAGAAGAAGAAAGTAAAGCTGAAGATGCTTCACTTCTTTGTTGATTCAGGAATTAAGGATACTTTATACTATTGGGGTGAATTCAGAAAAGCCCTGAAAATTTTTGCTGACCTCAAAAAAATATGCCCGACGCTTGATTCTATCAATTTAGGTGGTGGACTTCCAATCAGAAATAACTTGGCATTTGAATATGATTATAAGTATATGATCGAAGAAGTGGTCAGAAATATAAAAGAAGTATGCCACGAAGAAGGCATAGAAGAGCCAAATATATTTACTGAATTTGGTAAATATACTGTCGGCGAAAGCGGTGCAATTATTTTTCAAGTACTTGAAGCCAAGCAGCAAAATGACTCTGAACTTTGGTACTTAATTGACAATAGTTTGATGAATACTATTCCAGACGCTTGGTCAATCTTTGAAAAATTTATTCTTCTTCCTATCAATAAATGGAATGAAGAGTATGCTCAAGTAAATATTGGAGGCATAAGTTGTGACCATAGCGACTATTACAACTCTGAGGACCTTGACCAACAAATATTTTTGCCTAAGGTTGGCAATGAAGAAGAAGAACCTCTATATCTGGGCTTTTTTCATACCGGAGCATACCAAGAGGCAATAAGTGGATATGGAGGCATTAAGCATTGTTTAATACCTTCACCTAAACATATCATCGTAGACAGAGACGAAAAAGGCAATTACAGGGATTGGATCTATAGAGGGGAACAAACCGTGGACGACATGCTTAAAATATTAGGATACGAATAACTATTTTAAAAATTAATTTTATACTAGTAAATAATGATTAAGGAATTTATAAAAGAACATTACAAACACTTTAATGCCGCAGCTCTCATTGATGCTTCTGAAGCTTATGTGCAGCACATGGCTGAAGGTGGCAAGATGATGATCACATTAGCTGGTGCTATGAGTACAGCGGAGCTGGGTAAATCACTGGCAGAAATGATAAGACAAGATAAAGTGCAAATCATCTCCTGTACCGGTGCCAATCTTGAAGAAGACATTATGAATTTAGTAGCCCACAGCCATTACAAAAGAGTGCCAAATTACAGAGACCTAAGTCCAAAAGACGAATGGGAATTATTGGAGAATCATTACAATAGAGTAACAGATACATGTATACCTGAGGAAGAAGCTTTCAGGCGATTGCAAAAGCATCTTTGGGACATTTGGAGCGGAGCGGAAGCCAAAAGGGAAAGGTATTTTCCACATGAATTTATGTATCAAATGTTGTTGAGTGGAGTGTTGGAGCAATACTATGAAATAGACCCGCGAAATAGTTGGATGCTTGCTGCAGCAGAAAAAAATATACCAATTATTGTACCAGGCTGGGAAGATAGTACCATGGGCAATATATTTGCTTCTTATTGTATTAAAGGAAAACTACAAGCTTCTACCATGAAAAGTGGTATTGAGTACATGATGTGGTTATCAGATTGGTACATCAAAAACAGTGAAGGCAAAGGAGTAGGTTTTTATCAGATTGGTGGTGGTATAGCCGGTGATTTTCCAATCTGCGTAGTACCTATGTTGTACCAGGATATGGAGATGCATGATATCCCTTTTTGGTCTTACTTTTGCCAAATAAGCGATAGTACTACAAGTTATGGATCATACTCAGGAGCTGTACCCAATGAAAAAATAACCTGGGGTAAGCTTGATATAAAGACACCAAAATTTGTGGTTGAAAGTGATGCTACTATTGTGGCTCCGCTTATGTTTGCTTATATCCTGGGGTGGTAATATATTCTGCAAAATAAATTTAAAGGGATTTGCTTAATTCGATTTGAATTTTAGTTTTCTTTTAATTGGCTTAAAAGAGCAACCAAGAGCTAAGATGAAGGAAGTACGGCAATAGATATAGGGTAAAATTCCTATTAAATTTATTTTTAGAAAATTGATGTTTAAATTTTCAACTCAACTATTGCAAGTTCTGCAGCCCTTTGCTCTGCAGATTTTTTATTGAAATCCTCTGCTTCAGCTATTATATCGCCATTGACCATTACGGCCATTCTAAAGTAATCCCGCTTATCATTTTTTATTTTGCTTACCTGCACAAATTCGACTTCATATCCATTTTTCTGGGACCACTCTAAAATCACACTTTTATGGTTGTCATTGTGCAGTTCCATAGCATTGATATCCAGGTATTTCATCAATATGTTTTTAACGATATACTCTTTTGTTTTTTTGTAGCCAAATTCAAGATAAAGAGCACCAACCAAAGCTTCAAGGGCATTGCCTAACATGGAGTTACTCATTCTACCTTGAGAGTACTCACTAAGTATCATGTCCAGCCCCATTCTATCGGCAATTTCATTTAACGTGTGCCGTTTCACTATTTTGGACCTCATTTTAGTAAGGAAACCTTCATCCTTGCCAGGATACTTTTTAAATAAATATTCTGCCACTACAGTGGATAATATAGCATCTCCAAGAAATTCCAACCTTTCATTATTAAAAGACTTATTACCACCTTCAGTATTCATTGAACGATGGTAAAATGCTTGCTTG
>JAYUTD010000559.1:0-2802 GCA_043755305.1 Saprospiraceae bacterium | reverse complement strand
TCTTTTTCTGTAGAAACCCGCTTGTATTCAATCATGGCCTTTTTATTGTAAGAGTTCGTTAATCAATCGGGCTATTCTATTGGCTCTTGTCTCCATTTTTTTTGCAGCAACGATGTTATCAATGTGCATTTTTTGAACAGCGGCTGTAAGTTTAGTAAACATTAATGCAGCAATAGGGTCATCATTAAGACATAACTGAAGGTCATGTGGTATATCGATTGGGGAATTATCATGGTATAAGATAATTTTGACCGTATCACCGGCTGCTTTTTTTATTATTTTTCTAGTTGCTGCTTTGATAGGTAAAAACAATCTTCCATCACCCATTGGCATAAGATTGTATTGATGAATAGGATAATGATCAATAGTGCCATGTACCCTTACCATTCCAAACGATCTTTTGCTATTGGCATCCACACCATTTAGCGGAGCGTAAGTCCAGCCTCCTTTGCCGGGGTATTTTTCCAATGTGACAGTTTTATTAAAAATAGGTTTCATTTTGACGTAAAATGGTGTGGTAAATATAATCAAAAATATTAATTTTTACTTTTGAAAAGATAGTTGTAAAATTGTTACATATTAAACGGATAATGAAAGAAAGAGAAAGGTTGGTACAATTGTTCAAAGACCATTACAACGGAAGCCCATGGCTCGATGTAAATATTGCTGAGCACCTTGACGATATTACTCATGTCGAAGCCAGCAAGAGAGTGGGAGAGTGCAATACTATATGGCAGATCACTTACCATATGATGCATTGGAGAAAACAAAATGCTAAGCGCTTAAAAGGAAAGATTGCTCCGGCGCCAAGCCATAATTTTATAATCGATATAGATGACACATCTGCAGAGGCCTGGGAAAAATTAAAAGTAGATTTTAATAAAACCCACATGTCGTTTATCAAATTTTTATTCACAATTGAGGAAATCGAATTTGATAAGATTTATACACCAAACGGCCATACTTATTATGAACATATTCAAGGTATCCTTATTCATGATGCCTACCATTTAGGACAAATCTTGCTATTGAAAAAACTGATTAAGTAAATTAAATTTTACTTATTAATGTCTATCCTAGAAATAGATTCCCCCTAATTAGCTGTATTATTTAAGTATAAATCGACTGGGTTTAATTTTTTCTCCTTTCATTATATACATACCTTTTGGCAAAGCACTCAAATCAATTTTCTCTCCATCAATTATCGAATGGCTGTATACTTGAATACCGGTAAGGTTATAAATTATTATATTATCAGATGCACCATAAACGGTAATATAACCGGAAGAAGGATTTGGAGAGATTACAACTTTTGATGTTATATCAGTTAAAGCATTCGGATTATTCATGCTATTAAATGTATAATTGGCTGTCTCTGTAAAGTTGCCCGTGCCATTTGGGATTCTTGCATAAGATTTGTCCTTTGTAGCGTTGGCGTATGTATATGAGTCTATTAAGGCACCGTTTTTATCTGATAATAATATAGTCTCACCTAAAGAAGAAAGTTTGAAGCTTGTATGCGTAGGTCCTTGCATCTGGTCTTCGTCGGCCCAGAATATAAGGTAACCATTGGCCGCAATTTTTACTCCGGCAGGTACTTGCCATTTCTTTAGATTGGCAGAGTTGTCAGATAAATAATATCCACTGAGGTCAATTTGCACATTGGACTTATTAAAAAGTTCAATCCAATCTGCGGTTGATCCTTTTTCGTCTTTTGGTCCATTTTCATTGGTGGCCATAAATTCATTGAGGACTACATCACTTGCAAGGCTTTGATCTGCTTCGACCTGATAAATCATGACATCATGCTCAGCACCAGCCGGAAAATAACTTGTTGTTTTAGCCGTATTGTTTGCCAGCACTTCTGCATAAAACCTGACCCATGTTTGAGCGGCTTGCGCTGGAATGTACCCTGAATATATGTTGTCATTGGCTGTCTTATCGCCATTGCTGCCATCGTCAACCAGTTTAATGGGTGAGTTGAATCGTCCGTAGAGGCCGGTGCTATAGTACAGATTTACAGTATTTATTCCACTAGTATGGGTTGCGCTCACTTCCACAAGTACGCTTTCATCTGATTTAGGCGCAAGCCATTTGGCAGAAGTAGTAAAGCTCATTGCTGATATTGCAGGACTTTCATTATTGAATTCAGCATTGGATAGTATAAATGTTTTTCTATCTTTCATAAATTTTTTAAGTACTTCAGTATCAGATTTGAAAGCTGCATAGGTAGTTTGTTTTTTTGGATCAGCACTGACTACAGCATCTATTAGAGCAGCATATTTGTTGATGGTCTCACTGACTTTTGTCTCATCGCAGTAGTCCTTGATTAAGGTTTTCATATGGGCTATGTACCTTTGTCTATACACAGGGTTGGCTAGCACCCTATTAAGCAATGGATAGTTGACTTTAGTTTCGTTGTAGAAAGGCGACCAGTTTACAAATTTTGTTTCCATAGAGCTATTGCCATCGTAGTCATAGGTCGTAAATCTCCCGGTCTCTGAGTCCCTATATAAAAAGTAATCCATTCGGCCTTTATATACATAGCTGTCATCGTCAGAAAAGAGGATTTCGCTAGCCAGATGCCAGAGTATTTTATCCATATCAAAATATTGATCCAATACTGTGTGCAGATCGGCAATAGGTGCAGTATTGAGCAAATTGCATGCAGCAATAAGTGCTTCCCATGGCTTGCCCATACCATCACTTTTTAATGTGTAATACTGCTGGTATTTTGTAGTGTCATCGCCAAGATAATTCATTGCAGTAGTGCCGTTGCCCCAGGGACTTCCTCCACCGCCG
>JAYUTD010000558.1:0-2816 GCA_043755305.1 Saprospiraceae bacterium | reverse complement strand
AATAAAAAAACTATAGGCTTCTCTTCTACGAGAGAAGGCAGTACAAAAGTCCTTATTAAATCAGGACTTTTGACAGGGCCTTTGCCAGCTTTGATCCAACCTAAGTAATTGTTAACAATGTATTTTGAAAATTCTTTGTTGGCTTCCCGTTTTTGCATATCGAGGATTTCCTTCATTTCAGTCAGGTTGTTTTCGTCAATTTTCAGTTCCCAGCCGATGATTTTCTTATAGATTTCCACCCATTCTTTATAATCGGGATTACTGTTGATTTCCATGAGGATTGACCTGAATTCCTGTTGGTAGTCCGTAGCAGTTTTCTCTGAAACCAATCTCTTATTGTCGATGAGTTTTTTGAGCGTCAGCAAGATTTGGTTGGGGTTTACCGGTTTAATGAGGTAGTCGTCAATTTGCGACC
Source organism: Saprospiraceae bacterium (assembly GCA_043755305.1). Lineage (GTDB taxonomy): Bacteria > Bacteroidota > Bacteroidia > Chitinophagales > Saprospiraceae > JADKBO01. The sequence goes on along the minus strand of JAYUTD010000558.1, from coordinate 2,401 downwards.
CAATGGCTTCCTCCATAAGGTTTTCTGCTTCGTTTTTGGTAATCATGACTACAGGTACATTGGGCAAGAGTACTTTCACTTTAGCCAATGTTTCAAGCCCGGTGATACCCGGCATAGATTCATCTAAAAATACCACATCAATGTTTTTGTCTTTTTCAATGGTATCTATGGCGTCATATCCATTGGATACAGTGATTACATGATAGCCTTTTTTTTCAAGAAAAAACAATTGAGGTTTTAGCAATTCTATTTCATCATCCGCCCATAATATTCTAATTTGATCAGCCATAATTGTATTTAGCAACTTTTGTTTTATTAAAAAAGGGTATAAATCCAAACGGATTTACACAATAACGTGTAATAATAAACTTTATGTTGTAAAAATGCATTTCATTTGTGGTATTTATAGTAATTTTAAGAAATATGGGTAAGAAAAAATTATTTAATGATCCCTTGTATGGCTTAATCAATTTCAAAGATGAATTGCTTTATGAAATCATAGATGAGCCAAGTTTTCAAAGATTGAGGAGGATCAAGCAAATGGGTCTGAGTGATTATGTATATAGTGGAGCGACCCATCCAAGGTTCCAGCACGTGATCGGTGCTACCCATTTATTAAACAAAGCTTTGGATAGCCTGGCGAGCAAAGGCATAACTATAACGGATGAAGAAAGACTGGCAAGCTGTGTGGCCATACTATGTCACGATATGGGACATGGTCCGTTTTCGCACGCATTGGAAGGAGAGTTGGTAAAATTTCATCATGAAGATATCACAAGGGGTTTTTTGGGTCAACTCAAAAAGAAATATGGTGACATTGTAGCACAAGCGGAGCTCATTTTTGAAAACACGCACCCTAAAAAATTTCTACATCAATTGATCAGTTCACAACTGGATATGGACAGGTTGGATTACCTAAGCAGAGATTCTTATTACAGTGGTGTAGTGGAAGGTGTTGTAGGGTATGACAGAATTATACAAATGCTCAATGTAGAGAACAATGAAATTGTAGTAGAAGAGAAGGGCATTCACTCCATTGAAAAATTTTTAATGGCAAGATACATGATGTATATGCAGGTATATCTACACAAAACGAGCATCGTAGCAGAAAAAATGCTAAAGTCAATCCTATTGCGTGTTAAATTTTTATTGCAAGAAGGAATTGCCGTAGATATGTGCGAAAATTTGTATCAAATTTTGTCTAATACCTATGATACACATGAAAACGAAAGTTTTATACATTACTTCTCATTATTAGATGATTATGATGTATGGGACCTTATCAAACGGAACACCAACCATAAAGATAAAATTTTAAAATTTTTATGCGATTCGTTATTGAATAGAAAATTATTTGAGCTGACATTGCAAAATAAACGGCAAAAAATAGACAAAGACCAGATATTATCTACTGTTTTAGCTGCTTCTGACTTCCAGACACATGAGCTGCAGTTTTTGGTATTTGAAGGCCATGAAACCATACAATGTTATGATAGTAAACTAAACCCTATTGTCATTCAATCAAAGTTTAATGAATTGAATGACATCATAGACACTACAGGTCTGCAATCTTTACTTAACCGAACAGAATTAAAATCGTACATAATATATCCAAAAACAAAGTATATTTGATGTCGTTGCTTTGGTAAAAAAGCAATAATTAATTGATTTTTCAAACTTAAAGCAAATTATTTCAATAATGTGAAAATAAGGTCTAATGCTGACTTTAGAATAATTGGATATACATTGGGCTTTAGTATAAAAAATGCAATGATTGAACGCCAAAAGACAATGCTCCTCATCAGGCAATATGGATTTTGAGACGCTTAAGTACTTAAAGGATAAAAAGTAGTATATTTTAGCATAAGTTGTTATAATAAAGATAAAGCCTCACAATAATGCGAGGCTTTTTTTTATTTTTGCAGTTTATAAGCATAAAAACACAATACTATACATATGGACGTAATATTTGATTTAATCAAAAAAGAACAGCACAGGCAAACTTCCGGGATAGAACTGATAGCATCTGAAAATTTTGTGAGTCAGGCAGTTCTAGACGCTATGGGTTCCTGCCTTACCAATAAATATGCCGAAGGGTATCCCGGAAAGAGGTATTATGGCGGCTGTGAAATCGTAGACGAAATCGAAACAATGGCCATACAAAGGTTGTGTTCATTATTTGGTGCAAGCTATGCTAATGTACAGCCACACTCCGGCGCTCAAGCCAATGCAGCTGTATTTTTAGCATGTTTGAAACCCGGAGACAATATACTTGGTTTTGACCTATCGCATGGTGGGCATTTGTCTCATGGCTCGGCGGTAAATTTTTCAGGGCTTGTTTACAAAGCCAATTTTTATGGCGTGGAAGAAGAAACAGGTCTTATAAATATGGACAAAGTTG
>JAYUTD010000557.1:0-2816 GCA_043755305.1 Saprospiraceae bacterium | reverse complement strand
TATCGAAGGATGAAATCATTGCAAGCTACCAAAAATGTCCTCTCAGATGCGACCGAACAAATCAAAATTTTGGAAGGAAGTGATGAAAGCAGTAGTGTGCTTGAGCCTTTTCAATATAAGATGGAGCAATGTAATCTATACCCGCTCAAGCCATTGCACCCATCCATTTTTCAAGTAAATGTGGGCAAGATGTGCAATCAGGTATGCAAGCACTGTCATGTTGATGCCGGACCGGACAGGAAGGAAATTATGACAAAGGAAACCATGCTCCAGTGTTTAAATGTGCTTGCTCAAAATCCTTCCTTTACTACTGTAGATCTTACAGGAGGTGCTCCTGAAATGAATCCTGACTTTAGATGGTTTGTAGAACGAATAAAAAAATTGAATCGCCACGTCATTGTACGTTGCAATCTTACCATTATTGTAGCCAATAAAAAGTACCATGACCTTCCTTCTTTTTATAAATTACACAACATAGAAGTGGTTTCATCGCTTCCTTTTTATAATAAAGACAGGACAGATAAGCAAAGAGGCGATGGCGTATTTGAAGATTCTATAAAGGCCTTGCACATGTTGAATGAAGTTGGCTACGGCATTGAAGGTAGCGGTCTTACCTTAAATCTTGTGTATAATCCATCGGGTGCTTTTATGCCTGCGTCTCAGTCTGCGTTGGAGCAAGACTTTAAAATGGCTTTAAAGAAAGATTATGGTATAAACTTCAATCATTTGTTTGCGATTACTAACCTTCCTATCAGCAGATTTCTTGACTACTTATTGACATCGGGCAATTACGAAAAATATATGGAAAAATTGATTTCAGCATTCAATCCTGTCGCTGCTGAAAATGTAATGTGCAGGACAACAGTTTCAGTAGGGTGGGATGGGTATCTATACGACTGTGATTTCAACCAAATGCTGGAAATGAAAGTGGATGTAAAGAACAACCATATTGAGCATTTCGATGCAGCCGAATTGCAATCCAGGGCTATCGTAGTCAATCAACATTGCTATGGCTGTACTGCCGGAGCTGGAAGCAGTTGTGGTGGAGCGGTGGTGTGATAAGATTTACGATTGGGGGTATGCAGCATTATTTCGGTCGAAATGCTTTCTAGAGCTAATTTCATTTTATAGAAATGATTCATTTATTGTTGGCCGAGGCATGCTACAAATGCTGCTGCAGCTTCATTAACTTCACTATTTTGTTCATCAAATTTTTCTTGAGAAAAATATTCATTTATAAATGAAGTGTCGAACTTGCCGGATATAAACGCCGGATGGTTCATTACAAAATTGCCAAAATCCAAAGTGGTTTCTATTCCTTCAATTTCATAATCGTGGATGGCCTTTTTCATTAGATTAATGGCGGCTTGTCTATTGACACCGAAGGTAGCCAATTTTGCAATCATAGGATCGTAATGCATTGGAATCTCCATGCCTTCTCTAAAGCCATCGTCTACCCTTATATTTTGGCCAACGGGGATGCGGTACTTTTCTAATCTATTGATGCTTGGTAAAAAGTTATTGAATGGATCTTCTGCATATACACGGAGTTCTATGGCGTGGCCTTTGATGGCTAAATTTTCCTGGGTGAAGGAGAGATTTTCGCCCCGGGCTACTCTTATTTGTTGCTCCACCAGGTCAATATCGGTAATCATTTCCGAAACAGGGTGTTCTACCTGGAGTCTGGTATTCATTTCTAAGAAGTAGAAATTTAGGTTTTTATCCACTAAAAATTCTACTGTGCCAGCACCTGAATAATTGCAAGACTTTGCCACATTTACCGCAGATTCGCCCATGCGTTGCCGCAATTCCGGAGTCAATACAGCACTTGGGGCTTCTTCTACTACTTTCTGATGCCTTCGTTGTATGCTGCATTCCCGCTCAAAAAGATGTACTGTATTGCCATAGTTGTCTGCGAGAATCTGGAATTCTATATGCCTGGGTTCTTCCACATATTTTTCTATAAAGACGGAGGCATCTCCAAAAGCAGATTGTGCTTCGCCCATAGCCATGCTGAGTTGTTCCTCCATTTCATCAATATTTCTTACAAGTCGCATGCCTTTACCGCCGCCGCCGGCTGCTGCTTTGATTAAGACGGGAAAGCCGATTTCCGCACTTATTTTTTTACATTGTTCCACATCGTCGAGTGCAAAGTCGGTGCCTGGTACCAGAGGAATATTGAAATGCTTTACGGCATCCTTTGCAGCGAGTTTGTTTCCCATTATTTCCATACTATATGCTGATGGGCCTATAAGAATAATGCCATTGGCTTCAAGCAATAGTGCAAATGCAGGATTTTCACTCAGAAAACCGTATCCCGGATGAATTGCGTCAACCTTTTTGTCTTTGGCTACTTGCAAGATTTTTTCTTGCACGAGATAAGATTGAGCAGAAGGTGGTGGTCCTATGAGTACTGCTTCGTCGGCCATTGCTACAAATGGTGCATGCAGGTCTGCTTCGCTATATACTGCTACCGAAGCGATGCCCATTTTTCTTAAGGTTTTAATGACTCTGCATGCGATTTCGCCGCGGTTGGCGACTAATACTTTGTGGATTGGTTTGTGCATAATGGACTTTAAAATGATGGATAAAGATAAGGAAAAAATATGTAGCTGGGAAAGTATAAAGTCAGGGCTTTTTTGATTTGTAATTGTGGTGAATGGCGCCGGAGAATTGGTAAAATTAAAATTTCGTAAGGCAATGATTTTTTAGTAAAAATTTTGTTGGATTTATTTTGAAAAATGAGAAAAAGTATTTCAAGGTTTAAAATTTTATAAAATATTGGTTTATAGTGGATTATAGTTTTTCGTTGCTAA
>JAYUTD010000556.1:0-7030 GCA_043755305.1 Saprospiraceae bacterium | reverse complement strand
TTTTGTAAGTGCTGCATTTACTACAGACAAATTAAAATCTTTATTGCAGGTAAAAGACCAGCTCGTCAATGTCAACTTAAGCAAGATGCCATTGAACAATGAAGCCATTCAGATTTTGGCCCAGTTTTCTGCCCTTAAAAAATTAAAAGCCAATGCCTGCAACATAACTGACGACCAATTTAAAATGCTGCACGAGCTTCAACAGCTGCAAGAATTGTCATTGTCTGATAATCCATTGACTATCAAAATTGAAAAATCACTTGGTCAATTCAATCGGCTTAAAAATTTATATTTGAATAATACCAATATTCCTTATGCGGTGATTGGATCATTTGAAAAAAAATACCCTAAAATAAAATTTTATAGCCTGGCTGATATAAATGAACTGACGGCATTGTCAGCTCCAAATGTGGAAAATGAAAATACTGTTTTAAAGAAAGATGAAGCGGTGCAATTGAGTCAGGTAATAAAAGGAGCAAAAATAAAATATACCACTGATGGCACTGACCCGGATAGCCTTCATGGAGCCACTTATACCGCCCCAATCAAGATCAAAGGACTTGCACAAATTAAAGCTATTTCAATAAAAGAAGGATGGAAAAATAGTCCTGTCCTAAGCTACAACTTTTTTGAAAAAGGCATCAAACCGGATGAGTGCAAATTACTTACCAAAGCCAATATTCAATATCCGGGACAAGGAGAAAAGACATTTATCAATAATGAAAAAGGACCAATTTCCAACTTGAAAGACCAAAATTGGATCGCTTTCAGAGAGGTTCCATTTAAAGCTGTCTTTACCTGCAATGAAGCCCGGTCTATTCGTAAAATTGCTTTCTGCTATGGTATACAAATACCTGCATATGTATTTCCACCTACGTTTGTAAAAGTCTATGGCAGCAATTCGATTTCAAATTTCAGCTTACTCAAGGAAGTAAAACTTCCGCCGGTCCAGAAAATAAGTAAAGAAGAGTTGCGGTCTGAATTCATTGAAATTATTATAAAAAATAAGCCGTATAAATACTATAAAATAGAAGCCCAAAATCTGCCAAAAATACCAAATTGGCATGCCGGTAGGGGTGAGCGTGGTTGGCTGTTTATCGACGAAATATTTTTTTACGAATGAGTAAAGATGATGAAATGCTTGACGATGTGCTATTTTCAGATTTCTAACTTGCTTCTTTTTTGTTATATTTTACTATATTTGAATAGACATTACATTTTTAATCTGCTTTAATATGGATAGAAGAACATTTATCATAGACACCTCACTTTTATTAATTAGTGCCCACAAAATTAAATTTGCATCAAATGAAAATATAATTTTTGGACATGGTGCAAAAAGATTTTATTGGGACAAATCCTGGGCTGCAACCAACAGTAGTAAACTCCCTGTCAAAGATTGTCATGAAATGGTCTTTACCCGAAAAGGTGATATTATCATGCTGACCAATGAAACCAAAAACAACATCATCGTATTTGATAAAAAAGGCAAGATCAAATCCAGTTGGGGCAATGAATTTCCAGGTGGCCATGGACTGACCATCCATGGTGAAGATGAGCAGACTTTATTTATTACGGATACAGAGCGGCACCAGTTTTTCCACACCACATTAAAGGGCAAAATAATCAGGACCTATGGCTGTCCGCTTGACTCAGGAAAATATACCGATAAAAAAACTTTTGTTCCTACAGAAACTGCCATTACAACTTATGGTGAAATCTATGTAGCAGATGGGTATGGCGATCAATACATCATCCACTATGGAGCTGATGGCAATGTAAAAAACATCTTTGGCGGCAGAGGCACAGAAGACAAGCACTTGGAGAATGCACATGGTATCTGTATTGATTACAGAAATGAAATACCCAGTCTCATTATCACGGACAGAAACAGATGCTGCTTCAAAAGATTCACTATGTCAGGCCAGTATATAGAAACCATCTCCTTACCAGGCGCAAATGTGTGCCGTCCTGTCATCAAAGGTGATTACTTATATGCTGCGGTCCTCACTACCAATACTACCGGCAATGCCAACACCGGCTTTGTCATCATCCTTGACAAAACCAATAAGCTCATATCAGCCATAGGAGGTGCTACCCCACAATATGAAAATGGGAAGTGCCAAAAAATGTACCAAACAGTCCAATTATTCAAACACCCACACGATGTAATGATCGACGACGAAGACAACCTGTATGTATGTCAATGGAATAGTGGTCAGGTGTATCCATATAAATTCACACCAGTCAGGTAATTCACTAATTTGCTAATTCATTAATTCGCTAATTTGCTAATTCGATTATTAACATCTACCTTTACACCAATAAATTCCCTAAACCATAAGTCGAAATTATGATAGATATTTTATGTAATTCCATTCGCTCATATGCATTGTTGGTACTGCTTTCTCTATGCGGTGCCTCAAATGTCATGTGTCAGGAATTAAAACTTGCCTCACCTCAGGTAAATCTGCTAAAAGGCATCATCAAAGACAAGCCCATAAAAATTTACTTTGATTTTAGAATGGACAATGCAGAAATAAGATATACTAAGGATGGGTCAACGCCTACGATTAAAAGCAAAATATATAAGGATACCTTGTTTATCAAAAAGGCTTGCACTATCAAAGCAAAAGCCTTCCACCCAAATTTTTCACCTTCAGATGAAGTGGTCATTACACTTATAGGAGCCGGGAAAGAATATGCCTCTGTCACTGTCAACCAGGCCAACGAAAAATACAAAGCCGATGGCAGCTGGACCATCAACAATAAAATACTCGGCGATGCCAATTTTAAATCCAACTATCTTGGATATGAAGGTGAACCCATCATCCTTGACATAGCCTTTGACAAAAAAGAAAAAGTCAAAGAAGTAACTATAAGCTATCTGGTCAATCAAGGTGCCTGGATATTCAGCCCATCCTCAGTAATTATTACAGACGAAAAAGGCAGACTCATTAGCAATAAAAATTTATCTGAATCCAATAAAGCTCAGGACAACCAATGCGCATTTATCCACATACTATGTAAAGGCAAATACAAGTCGCTCCGCATCATTATTGATCCAATAGATGTTATACCTAATTGGCATTCAGGCAAAGGAGGCAAGCCGTGGTTGATGGTGGATGAGGTGGTGGTGTATTAGAATTTGTTAAATCTAAATATTATCCCCTTCCAACACATACTTCACCACTATACTCGTCTTCAACAACTTCGATATAGGACAATTGGCCTCTGCATCTTTTACCAAAACATCAAATGCCTCTTTGCTTATATCCGGAACCCGGGCATTTAGTTCTAATAAGGATTCTGTAATTGAACCACTATCCAGTGTAATGGAGCATTTGGTCTCCAATGAAGTAGGAATAAAATTTTCCTTCTGCAAATTGAAAGCCAACTTCATAGTAAAACATCCCGCATGCGCTGCAGCTACAAGTTCTTCAGGATTGGTACCTATGCCGTCTTCAAATCTGGAAGTATAGGAATATTGTGTATCGCATAAAACTCCACTTTGTGTAGTGAGGTTGCCCTTGCCATCTTTTCCGGTGCCATTCCATAGGGCTGTTGCATTTCTTTTCATGAGTAGTATTTTTTTAAGTTGAATTATTTTCTAACAATACCAGGGAAAATAAGTTTCGAAAACAAGCTGCACTAATTTGCAGGCAAAAGTATTAATTGAAAAATGACACATGACTAACCTATCAGTAATGATATATAAGTTTTAATATATATAATTAATTTAATAGATATAAATTACATATTATCAATTATTTATTAAGTATTTACTGCTATTTCTTTGGCTTTACCAGAAACTTTATCTATCTTAGCAAAAATTTTTTGTCATGGGCTCATTATTAAAACTACTACAAGATGCTTTGTATAGGTATGCTAAAATTCCATCTCATTGGGTGAACAAGTTTACCATCATTGGCTTCCTCTTTTTTGTATGGGTAGGTTTTTTTGATTCTCACAGCATGCTGGAATCTTACTTATTGTCAAGAACATTGCACAGGTTAGAGAATGACAAAACCTTTTACATCAAAAACATTGAAGTAGCAAAGGCCGATAGAAAAGATCTTGAAAACAACAAAGAAAAATTTGCCCGAGAAAAGTACTACATGCACGCTGATGACGAAGAAGTTTTTATAATAGAAAGAAGAAAATAAAAGATATGAGTGTTTTAGTAAACAAGAATTCAAAAATTATAGTACAAGGATTTACAGGCAAAGAAGGTAGCTTCCATGCAGAACAAATGATAGAATACGGCACGCCTGTTGTAGGAGGAGTCACGCCAGGCAAAGGCGGAACTGAACATTTGGGAAAACCGGTATTCAATACAGTGCAAGAAGCTGTCGCGGCTGTAGGTGCTGATACATCTATTATATTTGTACCACCGGCATTTGCTGCAGATGCGATTCTTGAAGCCACAGAAGCTGGCATCAAAGTGATCATCTGCATCACTGAAGGAATACCTGTACAAGACATGCTAAAAGTAAAAGCATTTATAGAAAGATATGATGTCACTTTGATCGGGCCAAACTGCCCGGGAGTCATCACTCCTGAAGAAGCTAAAGTAGGCATCATGCCTGGTTTTGTATTTAAAAAAGGAAGAATTGGCCTGGTATCAAAATCTGGTACACTGACCTATGAAGCTGCTGATCAATTGGTAAAAGCTGGTCTTGGCATTTCTACAGCCATAGGCATAGGCGGCGACCCGATCATTGGCACACCTACGAAAGAAGCAGTGCAGTTGTTGATGGAAGACCCTGAAACCGATGGCATAGTATTGATCGGAGAAATTGGCGGCAATTACGAAGCCCTGGCAGCAAAGTACATCAAAGAGACTGGCAATAAAAAACCTGTAGTAGGTTTCATAGCAGGACAGACTGCGCCAAAAGGCCGTACCATGGGCCATGCAGGTGCAATCGTAGGTGGTCATGATGATACTGCAGAAGCCAAGATGAGAATACTCGCTGAAAACGGTATTCATGTTGTGAAGTCTCCCGCAGAAATCGGAGAGACTATGGCACGAGTGCTTAAAGGTATGTAATAAATCGCCAAGAATTAATGAATTTGATAAGTCTAAGGTCGCCACAATTATTAAATAATGTAACTTATGGCAACTTATTTATAAAATAAATCCATTAAATTTTATTGTCTTACAATGATTCAATGAATTATTACATAGAAAATCACTTTTCTACTTATTATTTCACATTAAGAAGACCTACCATATCCTTTACTTCCAGCAAAGTCTGTTTGGCGATCTTTCTGATATCCTCGGATGAAGCCTTGACCTGATCTTTGATTGCCTTTTTGTCTTTATTGATTTGAGCCCTTTTTTCAGCAAAAGGCTTTAGCATATTGACCATTACATTGGCTGCAGTCTCTTTCAATTCTGAGTACTTCAGACTGCCAGACGTATAATTGTCCATTAATCCATCATAGGCAGCTATATCCCCTGCTGCCTTTATCATTTCAAATAGATTTTGTACTCCTTCACTCATCTGGCCATCAACCTGTAGTCCTGTATCGGTCACTGCAGCTTTGATTTGTCTTCTCACCGTTGCTTCATCTGCAAATACCGAAATATAGTGTTTCTCACCGGCAGACTTACTCATTTTTTTCATTGGGTCAGCGGTTGATCTGATCTTTGGCGTTTCTGTATACAAGCCACTCGGAAGTACAAAATACTCTTTGCCCACTTGATTGTTAAACCGTTGGGCAATGTCCCTTGACAATTCCAGATGCTGCTCTTGATCCTTGCCCACCGGGACAAAGTCAGCTTTGTATATAAGTATGTCAGCCGTCTGTAAAACCGGATAATCCAGCAATCCCACTGAGATAAAGTCGTCATTGCTCTTTTCACCCAACTGATTGCTTTTATCTTTGAACTGCGTCATCCGTGTAAGTTGACCATATGAACAAAAACAATTGAATATCCAACCAAGTTCAGTATGCTCAGGCACGAGAGATTGTACAAATAAATGCTCAGGTTTTACACCCACAGCAATCAGATTTGTAATCAATTCCCACGTATTTGTCCTCAGCTTTGATACATCATATGGCATGGTCATGGCATGGTAATCTACTACACCATAGATGCACTTATAATTATCCTGTAGCTTTACCCAATTGGCAATAGCTCCAAAATAATTACCAAGATGCATATCTCCGGTAGGCTGGATACAGGAAAGCACTGTCTTTTTTTCAGGCATAATGTATTGAAATTTTGAACCGCAAAGTTAAGTAAATCCATATATAATTCCACTGTATTTGCCAAAGAATAGAAATACCAAAAATTATATTGCATATTGGCGCTTTCCTGCCATAAAACCTAAAAATTGTATCCATTCATCATATTCTTCGCATATACCTAGTACAAAAAATAAATTCCATCGTATCTTTATAAAAATTTAACATTAAAATGAGGTTTACATTACAAATTATAGCTTTCTCGTTTTTTACATCTTTTTTAAACGCACAAAATCTTCCTTTGGAGCAGCATATTTCTGCCGACGGACATTTTCTATCTACAGGTGGAAATACCTACGCTGGTTTGTATGATGAAACCTCAATACAGGAAGTCAAAATATATTTTAAAGAAAGCAACTATTGGACTTTGCTAAAAAACAACTACACATCCAAAACCAATTTATTGGCAAATATGAAGTACAATGGCAAGCCCATAGACAGCATAGGCATCAGATTCAAAGGCCAGACATCTTATCAGGGTGGGCCCGGAGGTGGCAGCTCTGCCAATAGCCCTAAAAAATCATTTGATATTGAATTGGATTTTGTAAAAGAAAACCAGGACATAAATGGGTACAATACGCTCAATCTCAATAACTCATTTGAAGATGCATCATTCATGCGTGAGGTTTTTTACTACCACAACATAAGAAGGCACACACCCGCAGCAAAAGCAAATTTTGTACATCTCTTCCTCAATGACGAAGATTGGGGCATCTATCAAAATGTGCAGCAGGAAAACAAAGATTTTCTCAAAGAATGGTGGCCAAGTAATGAC
>JAYUTD010000555.1:0-2822 GCA_043755305.1 Saprospiraceae bacterium | reverse complement strand
ATAGCTAATTTTAATAAAAAAGGCTGTAAAGGCAAAAGGCGAAGAAGTAAGGCACTCCGTGAACTCTGTGTTCTCGTGGTTTTAAAAAGTGGAAAGTTCATAAAGTTTGAAAGTTCATAAAGTTTGAAAGTTCTTAAAGTTTGAAAGTTCTTAAAGTGGAAAGTTCTTAAAGTTTGAAAGTGCATAAAGTTTGAAAGTGCATAAAGTTTGAAAGTTCTTAAAGTTCTTAAAGTGGAAAGTTTAAAAGTGGAAGTAAGGTAATCCGTGAACGCTGTGAGAAATAACGCTCTCTATTCTCTGTGTACTATATTTAGATAGACATCATAAATTCCGCCAAATTTGTTTCATTGGGTAGATTCAATTTCTTTCGCAAACGGTATCTACTCGCTTCGACTCCTCGAACAGAGATATTAAGCATCTGAGCTGTTTCTTTTATATTTAGATTCATCCGCAGATAGGCACACAGTTTCTCATCATTGGGGGTAAGTTGTGGGTATTTGTACCTTAATCTATTTAAAAAATCAACATGCACTTTGTCAAAATGATACGCAAATTGGGCCCAGTCTTCATCAAGCTTCTCATCAAAACTCAACAAATTGGCTAGACTTTGTAATTCTTTTCTGGCATCGCTGATGACTGATTTATCGATCAAAACTTGCAATGCGGATTTCATGGACTGAAGCAATTCGCCCTTCTGTACCAAATGCATGGTGGCCAGGGCAAGCTCTTTGTTTTTGAATTCAATCTCATCTTCCAGTTTTTCAGTTTGGATTTGTACAAGCGCCGCCTTAGTGTCTTCTACTTGCTGCAAAGTCTGTTCCTGTTCGACCTCATGGATTTCCTGCAATCTTGCCTTTTCAGATTCAAATTTTTTCTTTTGCCTTTGAATGAAATTGTTTAGTAAAGCTATTCCAAATAATACATAGACAATGAAGGCAAAAAGTGATTTATACCAGGGAGGATTGATATAAACCATATACTTTCCAACAGGGCTTAGTTTACCATAAGCATTGATGGCCTGGTATTCAAAGGTGTAGTTGCCGGGAGCAAGATTGGTAAAACCTACTTTAAATTCTTCATTCCATTCCGACCATACGTCTGAAAGACCAACCAAGCGACTTCTGAATTTCATAGTTGGCAAATCCCCGAAATTACTAGTACCTATATGAAAAGCAATGGAATTCTGGCTATGGTCCAATGGCATTGCCACACCATTTTGCAGGTTTGACAATGATTGATTCTGTCCATTGAACCAACCACCAAAAATGACAGAATCACCTTCAGTAATCTTACTAATAAAAATATTTACTTCATATTTGCTCTTGTTGTTAAGAGGACTGTAATGCATAAATCCATGTTCCGCACCAAAAATAACAGCTTCATTATCATATGGAAGGATGAATTCAAAACCACCAACAAGTTTGGGCAACAATTCGTTGAAGATCTTTTTTTCAATGCTTTTATTAAGGCCCTCATCTCTGATCCTGAGCAATCCGGCTTCCTCTTCACCAACGTACCATATATTGCCATTTTTGTCTTCCTGCAGGCATTTTATTCTGCCTATATTGCCCACTAATTTATTGAATTTTTCGTCAGTAACAAACGAATCAAGTTTTTCATCATAAACATATACACCATTCTGCGTGCCAAAAACAGGCCTACGTCGAATTTCGAATACACGATTGTTGAGTAGCGAAGGCAGCCCTGACCGCTGATTGAAAAAACGTACTTGGGGCTTTAGTACATCCTCATTTTTCCACGAGAGTTTAAATATTCCCCTGTACGGATGAGATATCCATACATTGTTCTTTTCGTCTTTTACCATAAATCTCGAAGACTCTTCCAGTCCTTTAATTTTTCCTATGTATATCCAGTTGTTGTCATTTCTTTTATATACATCAATGCCTTTATATCCGCCGGCCAAATAATAATCCTCCTTCCAATGCAAAAAAGTCCAGCTACCGGATTCGCCATTCAATGACTTACAGCTTGTACCGTCAATACCAAAACTCCCTTCATGGTGACCCATCAATAGCCCGGAGCCCATATTGGCAAAACTCCAGACTTGCCCATCACTGCACGGTAATTTTATAAATTTTTCGAATTTCAATGGATCGTAATAGTTTTTGTTTTGCATGACATAAGCACCGTCCGATTGCCCGAGGTACAGATGGTCGTTGTATACAACTGCTGCATAGCCAGTACTCTGCAATTCCCTGTCAGCAATTATGGTAGTAAAGGGCGAGGCGAGCAGGATGCAATCGAGTCCATTGTCCAATCCCAGCCAAAGATTTTTTGTAGCGTCCTCCACCAAAGACAAAACATTGTTATTCTGTATGCCATTCTTTTTATTGAAATGGTACATTGCTTTTCTGTTTTTATCCAGAATGATACATCCATCTATTGACGTTCCTATAGCAATGCGGTCTCCGGATATTAATTTCGAAACATAAATCCTCTTTTGCATAAGTTCCTTGTCGTACTCCGTGGTCCACCTTCCGGTACTTTTAGGTGTTGTATAGAATAGACCATTTTTCAAAGTCGTAAACAATACCGTGTCTCCTGTCCATTGAAATAGTCCTGTCACCGGACTTTGAAGGGTTGTATTGACTGTTTGCAAATTATCAAACCCCTTGTTTTGCGCTGCCATCAACTGCATTGCCGCATTTTGGATAAAAAGCCGATTATTGCAAAGCTCTATAAATAAATTCCCGCTGGAATAAGGCAGGGAGTAAATTTTTTCTTTATAATAATAAAATACAGATTTACTTGATCTAAAATAGATAGCATTTTCCCATGGAACAATTTGCCAGATGTCTTCA
>JAYUTD010000554.1:0-2826 GCA_043755305.1 Saprospiraceae bacterium | reverse complement strand
ACAAATGGGGCAGTAAGTGTCAATATCAATGAAGATGTAGAAGACCTAATTTATGCATTAGCCCATTTTTTTATCTTTATAGAAGGCCAATACTTGCCTTATTTTATAGACGATATTCAGGACAAAGGAGATCTTATTATTAAATTAGACATCATCGACTCTCCCCAGGAAGCTTCCCTGATTTCCGGAAAAAATATATATATCACCCCGGATCAAATTAGCGACGAAATGAAAACTTCTGTAGCCAAATTTGGAAATGTTATTGGCTTCACTGTATACAATGATGAAACAGCGCTGGGAATAGCAGAAGAAATCATAGAATATCCTTCCCAACTGATGATAAAAATTAATCACGGTGGCAAGGAAAAGCTTTTACCTCTGGTAGATGCTTTTTTGATAAATATTGATCAAAAAGGCAAAAAAATTGTCTTACATCTTCCAGAAGGATTGTTGGACTTGTAAAAAAAGTAGTGTTAAATTGAAATTTTCAATTTTGCCTTACCCCTACTTCATTCCAAATTTAATTTAACAAAATGACGGTTTTTTACATAATAGTAGATTATGCCTTATAAAATTATATATTATTATTTAATTTAATTAGTTTTGCAGGACAATTATTTTTTTTGAAATTAACCCTATTCATATTACTGTTTTTAACAGGCTCATTCTGCCTTTTTGGCCAATCTTTTGGTCTAGGCGTGGCAGTTGGAGGATGTCAATACAAAGGTGACCTGGCTGACAATGATGAAGGATTATACGATAACCTGAGAACGATGAAAGGGCTTACTGCAAATTATATGTTGAGCCGTAAATTTAACCTCACAGGAACATACCTGAAAACTTATATGATGGCCTATGATAAATATTCCATTGATCCCAGCCGTCAGGCAAGAAACCTTCATTTTAAATCTGATCTGCAAGAATTTAGCGTATGCCTTGAAATGTATCCCGCAGCCTTTTTAACAAATAAATCATTGTGGATTAAGCCATATATCAAAGCTGGATTTGCTTTCTTTCATTTCAACCCAAAGGCTGAATACAATGGTGTGTGGCACGAACTACGGCCTTTGAAAACAGAAGGCCAGGGCTTGCCTTTGTCCAATAAAAACCCATACAGCTTATATGAAATAGCCCATCCATTTGGCATAGGTTTCAAAATTGATATCGCTCCATTTTCTATTAAATATGAAATAAGTCCAAGAAATACAGACACTGATTTTCTGGATGATGTCAGTGGCAAATATTACAATCTGGATGAATTAAGAAAATACAGTTCAGATATAGCTGCAAAACTTTCATACCGAGCGGTGGATTGGAGTCTTGAAAATACTGCTCCACCAGTAGAAAATTTAATCAGAGGCAATGAAACCAACGATGATTGGTATGTAATTCACCAATTGAGTTTTACGTATAATTTTGGCAAACACACTTCCGCCAAAGAAGGCAGCGAAGAAGTTACTTTGCCTGCGCCTACCTCTCAATTATAATACAATTGCTACTTAATAAAATTCTATTAACCCATTTTATTAATTCCCTGATTATTTCTCTTCTTTAAAACAAAATAGAGTACCAAGCCAAGCCCGGTCATGCCCAATCCTATCCATGCATCTGCATTCAGGTCGAAAAACGTGTAGAGCACAAATGATATGGAGATCACTAAATAGACAAGAGGAATGTATGGATAGCCTACCACACTATAGCTTCCAAATGGCAGTTCTCTCCTTCGAAATACAAAAATGCTGGCTGCTGCAAGTGCCATAAAAACAATATCCATAAATGTTACATACGTGATTATTTTAACAAATGATCCATATACCATAACCAAAATGATGGCCCACAATGATTGAATAAAAATAGCCTTATATGGCGTCTTGTACACAGGGTGGATATCCGCAAACATCTTAAAAAAGAGCCCATCTTTTGCCATTGCATAATAGATTCTTGGCGCACTCATAGTATAAATAGCTATGCTGCCAAATACAGATACAGCAATAAATAAAGCAACAAGTTTTCCTCCAAATGGTATCACTGCCGCCAGTGCATCCCCTGCCAATCGGTGGCTTGCCCCTATTTTGTCCAAAGGCAGCATGGTCATATAGGCAATGATTATCAAAAGGTACAAAACAGTAATCACCGTAAGTGAAATAAACAATGCTTTAGGCAATACTTTTTGTACATCCTTGACCTCATCGGCCAGGTAACTGATATGATGCCATCCACCAAAGGACCAAAACACTCCAACAAAAGCAATCAATATAGACTGTGAAATATTTACCGGTGCTGGTGCCGCAGCATTTACTAAAAACTGCGTATTGTCTTTTGAAAAATAATACCACCCTGCTGCTATAATAAAGCAAATAGCTATCAATTTAAGAGAAGTGAAGGCAGAAGCAAGGATTTGCGAATAAGATACACCTCTTATATTTATCAATGTCAACAATGCAATGGCAGAAATAGCTATCAATTGTTTTTCAAAACTTGTAATGGAAATAAAGAAGCCCAAATAATCTACAAAAACCATAGCAAGTCCAGCCAATGCCCCACTGTTGATAACCATCAAAATAACCCAGCCATACAAAAAGCCAAAGATTGGACCATATGCTTCTTTCAAATACACATAAATACCTCCCGATTTTGGGTACCTTGCCCCAAGTTCCGCAAAAGTGAGTGCGCCGCAGAAGCTGGCTATTCCACCGAGCACCCAGGGAACCAATGCCCACCATACATTGGGCAATTCCTTTATTGTATTGGCAGGTGTTACAAATATGCCCGATCCTATACTTGACCCTATTGCAATACTGCACAAGCCAAATAAGGTCAATTTTT
>JAYUTD010000553.1:0-7043 GCA_043755305.1 Saprospiraceae bacterium | reverse complement strand
TTCCAGTTTCAGCTAGTTCTGACAAATAGTCAAAAACTTCAACGGAAGGATGAAGAATAGAAGCAGAATAAAATGTACTATATTCTTCAGATTTATTGTATTGCTCCTCTTCTGCGTTTTTTAAAATTTTAATATCATTTTGAAAATAGTTAATTGAATCTTCCTGTATAAATTCATATTTTAAAATTAAGTCACCTGGATCAAGTGGCCTTCTAAAATATTTTTCATTTTCTTTTCTTAATTCCTTCCTATTTATAAAACTAACAATTTGATCTTTGGATCCAAAATTACAAATAGTTTCGGAGAAACTATCAGAATCATGGCTTTCATGTTCGATATAGATATAATTTCTCAATGCACTCAGTTTTATAATCAAGTCTTTTATATTTTCAGCTAGAACCAAAGATTCAACCATATTTTCACTGAAATCTTTGAAGATTTTTATTTCTTCTTCAATAGTGAGCAACTTAATTAATTTCGAGTAAATTTCTGCGGCTTTCAAGCTGTTTTTAATATTTTTGATTAATAGTTCGTTTAAGAATATTTTATTAAAAAAGCCTGATGAGCATGGTGTCTCATCAAATGACGATATTTGAAATTTAGAATCCAAAACTTCTCTTCCAGTATCCTTATGAATGATTTTGATATCTTCTATAGAACCATCACCTACTATAGAGTCTGGTTGATTCCTAAATCTTAGTTGTAAAAACATCTCATCTTGGATATACTTCCACTTAAATGGTAAAATAAAAACAAGGAATTCTTCTTTAGATTGATCGTTAATAACATTTTCAAAACTTCCCAAAGAATTTGCATCGTCTTTGAATTGCAAATTTCTTCCATTAGCTTCTGCACTAATAAAATCTTCTTTATTTGCTTGGATTAATTTTATTGCATTTGTTAAAGAACTTTTGCCAGAACTGTTAGTGCCTGTCAAGATAGTGATAGGTTTCAAATCGAACTCTTGAAGAGCACTAAATGCTTTAAAGTTTTTAACAGCAAAATAAGATAGATGTGCCATAAATATTATACGGTTTTGTTTTTGTAAAAATGAGATAAATTTTTCATAAAATATACATTATCTGTATAAAATTAAATTTTCAGAAGCTCTAGTGACTGCAGTATACTGCCATTGAAGCGATGGCATCCATCCACTTTTAAGATAGACTTTGCTCCATTCTCCACCTTGAGCCTTATGACAAGTAATAGAGTGTCCATAAATGGCCTTAATTGCTCCTATATATTTATCATCCAATCGATTTTTAGATGCTCTGAATATTGGATTTTTACCCATTCTATCAGCCATAAGCATTCTTATCTTTTCAAAAGGAACATTCCCACCATTTAAGGTAAAACAATCAATCATAATGTAATCTTCAATTTCTATATTCTGTGCACCAATAGTTTTCAATTTTATGGGTACAAAATTAAGTCCACCAACATTTTCAACCATGTACATATTCACTTCAATGACTTCAACATGATCCCCATTGTACAGCTGAGCATCACCTCTTCTCCAATTTTCTTGAATGATCAATAGATCTCCAGCTTTGAGCAAAGGAACATTATGACCATACTGTTTTATTCTTACAATATGATTGAAGGCAGCATTATATTCATGAGACTGAGCTATTGATTGACTGCTCCCATATCCGTTATTTAATGCATCTTTCAGATAACTATTTACTATACTATCTAAACTATCAATAGGGAATTTTGCAAGTTGATTCGATGGTTTATTTGCATCTATGTCTTTTCTTATATTGGTGGCGGCGTCAAGAATTATACTGCCATTTTCTTGCCTCTTCACTTCTGTAAGATAATGGACATGACCATTAAGATTATGGTTGGCTTTGAGATAGTTGATATTTAATGCATTTGCTTCTGTTTCTTTTACCGGTGGTAATTGATATGTGTCCCCAAGAAAAATCACTTTATTTTCTTTGTGGCTGCCTTTTATAAATGTGATAAGATCACTTAATAAACTGGCTTTTGTTACAAATGACGATTTTTGACTTGTTTTAGCGCTTGGAATCATTGAGGACTCGTCAATAATAAAAATATGCTTCTTTTCATAGTCTGTATCTTTAAGCGTGCAAATTACATTGCCTGATTTCTCGTCTGTATGTGTTAAATATATAAGGGAATGAATGGTAGATGTTTTCGCTTTTGCTTTCTTACTGATTATTCTCGCTGCTCTTCCTGTTGGAGCTGCAATAATATATTCTTTTTCAAGACAATTTAGATAGGATACTAGGGCATTAGTAATAGAAGTTTTCCCTGTGCCTGCTGCACCACATAAGATAAGCACATCATCACTGTTATTTTCATCAACAAAGTCTTGCATAGCTTTTAAAGCATTTACTTGCTCTGCTGTTGGTTGTGAAAATTGTAGGTGGGTAAGTATGTTGTTCTCTGCTGTTTTTTCTATCATGTTGCAAATATAAATAGAAGCTATGCGATATGTGTGTAAAATATTTACACAGATAAATTTCTAGACTTCTTCATTATTTTTTCCACCCAAGAAAATACTAATTTAACATCATTTATTTTGATATCTCTCTTTTTTACATCTACATAAAGTAAATCTGGCTATTCCACTAAAAATATCAAAGGCTTGTCTATTTCATTAGGGAACTTTTTCTTCAAAACGTGTGTAATTTTATTACACTCAATTTAATAAAATGAATAAGTACCAACATTTAAGATATAAAGTCATCAATAAATGCCTTAGAGATTTTGACAACTACTATGGTTGGCGGGAATTGGCTGATGAATGTATTGACGAGATTGTAAAATTGAATGGAGAAAGAGAAACCATTTCAAGGAAAACTCTTTATAATGACCTTGCCTATATAAAATCTCCAGATGGCTATGATATGCATATAGTGACACACAAGCAAGGCAAAAATGTATATTACAGATACGAAGATCCTTCTTTCACCATTGATAAACAACCATTGGCTCCAAACGAAATAGAAAAACTTAAAGAAGCCATCACTACGCTTTCAGGAATCAGTGGCAGAAATGAATTTGATTATATTGTAGATATTATTCCTAGACTTGAGTCAAGCCTTGGTGTAAAAATTGACGCAACACCCATAATTGCCTATCAAAGTAATCCCGACTTAAAAAACAACGAGTATGTTGATGTTTTGTATCAACACATACGAAACAAAAGAGTGCTGCAAATAGTATATGAGCCCTTCAACAAAGATGAGCTCATTTATTGTTTTCATCCTTATTTTTTGAAACAATGGAACAATCGATGGTTTTTGTTTGGCCTTGATCCTGTCATTAAAAAAAGAGATGGTTATCATCCAATAAATGTCCCGATTGACAGAATCAATAATATTGAAATCTTGGATCATGTTTTTATTGAGAATAAAGAAATTGATTTCATTGGGTACTTTGACGATGTCGTAGGTGTCACAAAAATTAAGGAAAACAAGCCCACTCTTATATCACTAAAACTAAACCCTTTTATTGCCAATTACCTAGATACAAAACCCATCACATCCAATCAAAAAAAGATCAAACTCAATGAAGATGGCTTTTACTACACATCCATTAAAGTAAGGACTAATCCTGAACTTTATAGCCTACTCCTTTCTTATGGAAATGGACTCGAAGTTGTTGGGCCAGAAGAAATCAGGAAAGAGATGCAACATCGTATTGATGGGATGATGAAGTTTTATAAATAAGAATATGGATTTTATTATGAAACCTACTTACTCAAACCAGTCTTACCTACAATGATGGGATGATCAATGCAATAATGGCTTCTAAGTATTTTTGATCCACCTCATCATAACTATTGAGGTCCACACTATCTGCATCCAGCACACCTATTACTTTGTCCACATAAAAAACTGGCACTACAATTTCGGACTTACTTACGCTGCTGCAGGCAATGTGCCCGGGAAATTGCTCAACATCTGGCACTATAAGCGTTTTCTTTTTTGCCCATGCCGCACCACACACACCTCTGCTCATTTTTATTCTGGTGCATGCCACCGGCCCTTGAAATGGCCCAAGGACAAGCTCATCTCCCTTGACCAAATAAAAGCCTACCCACAGCCAGCCAAACTGCTCTTTCAACGCAGCACATACGTTGCCCATATTGGCGATGGCATCAGACTCACTTTCTACCAATGCCTTGATCTGTGGTATGAGTTGTATGTATTTTTCTTCTTTACTGCCCTGAGACAATGTGAGGTCTTCTGCCATTCTTATATTTATTTAACTTCTCATTGGCAAAGATAAGAAGAAAAGACTTACTTTATAGGTAGATAAAAATGGGCTGGCCTCTACCAAAATTCACCTTATGGATTCATAGTCCGGCTGCTTCCCAATCATTCAGTCTACTTGCGCTCGAATTCTTGTTAACGATATGGCTCAATAAAATTATTTCTTTTTTACTGCGATGCACTTATCTTTACATATTGAAGATATACTTAAAGGTTACACCTTCACCATTAAAATTATAAATTGCCTTACATTCGATCATGACCCAACAAAAGAACATTGTAAGAATTCAGGACAATACCCTGCCTCGAGCCATCATCTGCGACCTAGATGGCACCCTGGCATTGATCAACGGCAGAAGTCCATTTGACGCTTCAAAATGTGAACAAGACTCGCCCAACTGGCCTGTGGTCAACATGGTAAAAAATTACCATGGCCTGGGCTACAAAATAATATTGCTCTCCGGAAGACAAGATACTCACCGAACTCAAACCATCCACTGGCTGGAAAAATTTGAAATCAAGTACGATCTCTTGCTCATGCGAAAAGCCAATGACATGCGCAAAGATGCCATCATCAAAAGAGAAATATTCGAAAGTCACATTGAGCGTAAGTATTTTATAGAACTGGTACTCGACGACAGAGACCAGGTCGTGGACTTATGGCGCAATGACTTGCAATTGCCGTGTTTTCAGGTATTCTATGGTAATTTTTAAGATAAATAAATTGTAAAAAAGCACTGTAATGAAATTTTTCCAATCAAATTTCCACTTCTTCTTCTTCGAGGTCAAAGACTTCTGCTTCCTCTACTTCATCCACCTCAACCTTAAGGTTTTCGATGATAAATTCCTGTCTTTCGGGTGAGTTTTTGCCCATGTAGTAAGAAAGGATATCTTCTATATTGGTCTTGTCCTGAAGAATGACAGGATCCAATTTTATATTTTTACCAATGAAATCTTCAAACTCATGCGGACTTATTTCGCCCAGCCCCTTGAATCTTGTAATCTCTGCCTTTCCTCTCAGTTTTTTAATGGCTGCCTGCTTTTCTTTCTCATTGTAGCAGTAAAAAGTTTGTTGCTTGTCACGCACCCTGAAAAGAGGCGTATCAAAGATGTACAAATGTCCCTGCTTTACCAAATCAGGAAAAAATTGCAAAAAGAAAGTCAATAACAATAATCTTATATGCATGCCATCGACGTCAGCATCAGTAGATATGACTACTCTATTGTACCTTAAATTTTCAATGCCATCTTCTATATCAAGGGCATGCTGCAATAGATTCAATTCTTCGTTTTGATAGACTACTTTTTTAGTCATGCCATAGCAATTGAGTGGCTTGCCTCTGAGACTAAACACAGCTTGAGATTCTACATTTCTGGCCTTTGTAAGGGATCCACTGGCAGAGTCTCCCTCAGTGATAAATATTGTAGACTCAAGCCTTGTTTCTTCAGCAACTTTTTTGCCTTGCTCATTCAAATGAACTCTACAGTCTCTCAATTTTTTGTTGTGGACAGCAGCCTTTTTTGCCCTTTGATTGGCTAGTTTTTTAATCTCCGAGATTTCCTTTCGCTCTCTCTCGTTCTGCTGAATTTTTTTAAGAATGGCATCGGCCACTTCTTTATTTTTATGCAAGTAATTGTCCAGGTTTTTTTTCATAAAATCTGTGACAAAACTCCTAATGCTTGTACCTTCAGGTGCCATGTTTTGCGAACCCAATTTAGTCTTGGTTTGGGACTCAAATACAGGTTCTTCCACTTTAAGGGATATGGCCCCTATGATTGAAGACTGGACGTCTCTGGTATCAAAGCTTTTGTTGTAAAATTCTCTTAGAGTCTTTACGATGGCTTCCCGGTATGCAAGCAAATGGGTGCCGCCCATGGTAGTGTTTTGGCCGTTGACAAAAGAATAATACTCTTCCCCGTATTGTTGTCCATGAGACATAACGATTTCTATATCTTCACCCACCAGATGGATGATAGGATACCTCAGTGATTCTACATCTGTCTTTCTTTCAAGTAAGTCAAGAAGACCATTCTTTGATACATATATTTTGCCATTGTAATTGATCCTCAAGCCTGCATTGAGGTAGGCATAATTCCATATTTGGTTTTCTATGTATTCATTTCTGTACTTGAAATTTTTGAAGATAGATTCGTCAGGGGTAAACTCAATCATGGTACCTTCGTATTCAGTAGTTTTAACCACTTTTCCGTCTTTGACCAACTCGCCTTTACTAAATTCTGCCGCCTTACTTTGGCCATCCCGGTATGCTTCCACTTTGAAATAAGAGGACAATGCATTAACTGCCTTGGTACCTACACCATTTAGTCCTACCGATTTTTTAAAAGCTTTGTTATCGTACTTTCCTCCGGTATTTATTTTCGAGACACAATCTACGACTTTGCCCAAAGGAATGCCTCTTCCAAAATCTCTTACCCTTACAGTACCATCAATGATGCTAATATCAATTTGCTTTCCATGGCCCATGACATATTCGTCAATACAATTGTCCAGGATTTCTTTCAATAGTATGTAGATACCATCTTCGAAAGAGGTGCCATCACCGAGTTTTCCAATATACATACCAGGGCGCAATCTTATGTGCTCTTTCCATTCTAATGTACGTATATTGTCTTCGTCGTACTTTACTACTGCCATTTTCCTATTTTATATTAAACAT
Source organism: Saprospiraceae bacterium (assembly GCA_043755305.1). Taxonomy (GTDB): domain Bacteria; phylum Bacteroidota; class Bacteroidia; order Chitinophagales; family Saprospiraceae; genus JADKBO01. Next base: position 115 of record JAYUTD010000553.1, on the reverse strand, counting down.
ATATTAACCTCTTAATCCAACTTACCAATAACCGTTAACCCTTAACTAATAACCGTTAACCAATAACTATTAACCAATAACTATTAACCGTTAACCATTAACTGTTAACCATTAA
>JAYUTD010000552.1:0-2832 GCA_043755305.1 Saprospiraceae bacterium | reverse complement strand
GGAATATTAAGTCTTTTGAGGACCAGCGGGGCAATTAGAATAATGAATAAAATAATAGAAAAAACCAGTACCGGATTCTTAAGCGGCCTTACGAATTCGCGAAAAAGATGTTCAAAGAAATATTCCAATCTGATTTAAGTTTTCTAAACAAAGATAGGGATTAAAATGGGTTATTTATAATGGGTTTTAGTAAAATTCAAAATGCCAGTCACAAAATTTGGTATTTTTTAAATAATTGATTGGTAGGAAAAATTTAAGCAAATGATAGATTATTTATTAAAATCCTCAATAGTGCTTTAATCTCTACAAGTTGAAACAATAAAGTGTTATCGTGTTGCTTTTTCGGTTGTGTGTCACTCGAAATAAAATTCTGTCAATACTTCGCTTGTTTTTGATAAGTTGTACTTCTAAATGCAAAGCGAATTTATATATGCTTATTAATAAAATAAACCAAAATCTGTCTTCTCTCAAAAATACCCTTTTTGCCTATAGACCAATTTGAAACTCAATGCCATTTATCAATTATTTGTAAAATCAAATATTAGAAATTTTGTGTAAGTCTGTCACTTTCCCCAGCTTTTTTCGATATTTTTGCACCCTAAATTATAAATACAATTTGGTATGATGACTTCAAATGAAATCAGACAGGCGTTTTTGGATTTTTGGGAAAGCAAAGGACATAAGATTGTTGCTTCGGCACCTATCGTTATCAAAGACGATCCTACCCTTATGTTTACGAATGCTGGCATGAACCAATTCAAAGATTTATTCTTAGGCAATAAAAAAGCGGAATTTACCAGGATAGCCGATACACAAAAATGTCTGCGGGTATCAGGCAAGCACAATGATCTTGAAGAAGTGGGCGTAGATACCTATCATCACACTATGTTTGAAATGCTGGGCAATTGGAGTATTGGCGACTACTTTAAAAAAGAAGCACTCGAATGGAGTTGGGAGCTTCTTACCAAAGTATACAAATTGGACAAGTCCAGGCTTTACGTATCTGTATTCGAAGGTGATGAAAAAGAGAACTTACCACAATCTGCCATAGCGCTTGAAGTGTGGAAAACCATGGTCGATGATGACCATATATTGTTTGGCAATAAGAAAGACAACTTTTGGGAGATGGGCGATACAGGGCCTTGTGGGCCTTGCAGTGAGATTCATTTTGATATGCGGTCAGATGAAGAAAGGGTGCTGGTGCAAGGACGTGATCTGGTCAACAAAGATGACCCACAAGTCATCGAGATATGGAACAATGTATTTATCCAATACAATCGCAAGGCAGATGGTACATTAGAGCCACTGCCTTCCAAGCATGTGGATACAGGTATGGGATTCGAGCGATTGGTGCGGGTGATACAAGGCAAGACCAGTAACTATGATACCGATGTATTTTCGCATACCATAGAGGAAATAGCACGGTTGACAGGCAAGACCTATGAGCAAAGCGACAGTAAGAAAGATGTCGCATTCAGAGTATTGTCTGACCACATCAGGGCCATAAGCTTTACGATAGCTGATGGTCAGATGCCGAGCAGCGGTGGTGCAGGCTATGTAATCCGCAGGATATTGAGAAGGGCCGTGAGGTATTACTATACTTATCTTGATACTAGGCAACCAGTACTTTACCACCTCGTACCCGTTATATCCAAACAATTTAAAAATGTATTTCCTGAATTACACGATCAATTGTCTTTTGTAGCCAAGGTTATTTTTGAAGAAGAAAAATCCTTCTTAAAAACGCTGGAGGCTGGACTCAAGAGAATTGAAGATATACCTGTTACCAATAATAGGATAAGTGGCAAAGCTGCATTTGAATTGTATGATACCTATGGCTTTCCTTATGACCTTACCAGCCTTATTGCCAGTGAAAAAGGGTATACCATCGATGAAGAAGAGTTTAAATCTTCACTACAGGCACAAAAAGACAGGGGCAAAGCCGATGCAAAAAGAGAAACAGGTGACTGGGTGCAAGTATCTAATAGTGACAAGACCGAATTTGTAGGTTACGATGAGACTGGAGTAGACAACAGTACCGCAATAAAATATAGAATTCTTAAACAAAAAGGTCAGGAGATATATCAGCTTGTGCTTGACAAGACGACATTTTATGCAGAAGGTGGAGGGCAAGTTGGGGATATGGGCATACTGTCTATTGACGGTGAGATCATCAAAGTATTGGATACCAAAAAAGAAGATGGCCTGATCATTCATTATGTAGATAGAATACCGGACAATATGACAAGTCCTATAAATGCAGAAATAGATGCACAAAGGCGCAGCCTCATACAGAGCAACCACACTGCAACCCACCTAATGCATGCCGCTTTAAGACAAGTATTAGGGTCGCATGTACAGCAAAAAGGTTCACTCGTCAAAGAGGATGCACTGCGATTTGATTTTGCCCACTTTCAAAAAATGAGTGACGATGAGATCGCCAAAGTAGAGCAAATTGTCAATCAAAAAATCAGAGAAAATATTGCTCTTGATGAAAAGCGCAGTATACCCATTGCGCAAGCCAAAGAAGCAGGAGCTATGATGTTGTTTGGCGAAAAATATGGCGACGAAGTAAGGATGATAACTTTTGACCCTGCATATTCAAGGGAACTCTGTGGTGGATGTCATGTCAAGGCTACTGGAGAGATTGGTTTGTTTAAAATAGTATCGGAAGCTGCAATCGCTGCAGGTGTCCGGAGGATAGAAGCTGTGACAGCTGACGGAGCAGAAGCTTATGTCAATGATAAAATCGAGGAATTGCATAAAGTAAAATCGCTATTTAAAACGGCGAATTTATACAAATCCATCCATGACCTGCAGGAAGAAAACAAG
>JAYUTD010000551.1:0-7052 GCA_043755305.1 Saprospiraceae bacterium | reverse complement strand
GATTTCATCACCAGCATGAAGTCCTGCATTGACAGCTGCACCACCTTCCATCAGGTCTGCAAGGTATACCTTGTTATCTATAAGATAAGGAGTAGCGCCTATACCCTGGTATTTTTCATCATCGCTTATTCTGTATCTTTCTACTTGAGTTTCAGTGATGTAATTGGTGTATGGATCCAGTGAATTGACCATAGCATCTATGCCAATTTTCATCAATTCAGCAGGATCTATTTCATCAACGTAGTTTTTATTTACTTCTTTAAAAACATTGACAAACAATTCAATGTTTTTGGATATTTCAAATAAGCGGTCGTTGTTCAGACTCACCGCCGATACCAATGCAATTACGCAAATTCCCAACATACTTGCTTTTAAGTAAGGTTTTACCATGTTTTTTACTTCTCTTTTTTTTTAACAATCAAAGATACAACTTATATGGAAAGGATAAAGGTTCATTTTCAGCATGCTTTAAGATAAAATTAAGGTTATTGATGAAAATTAACGCAATTAATTACCTAAGCCAAGATTCAGGATTTAATTTTGTTTTGTCTTCTTTCCATAGTTCGAAATGCAGTTCGGCATTGCCTGCTTCATCGGCATTGATTTTACCTATGGTTTGTTGCCCCCTGAGTTTGCTCCCTTGTTTCACATAGACATCGTCAAGTTTTGAATACACAGAGTAGTAATTGCCATGACTTACTATTACCATGTGATTGTAACCCGGGATTTTGGTTACGCCGACGACTGTACCTTCAAAGATTACTTTGACCTCTTTGGTCCCCTTAGCCGCAATGTCGATTCCATTGTTTTCAATAGTAATACCTTTGATCGTAGGATGGCTTTGTACACCAAATTTTGCAGAAACAAAGCCAGTTGAAATCGGCCATGGCAATTTGTTTTTATTCTGGCTAAATTCATCAGAAAGTTTAATGGTTTCATCGTCAAGTTTTCTTTCCTTATTCTCTTTTGGGAGTGCATTTGCTGAGTTGGCAGCAGTTGCTTTCTCTCGTGCTGCTTTGAGTTGAGCTGTAATCACTCTTTCTATCGCAGAGTTGAGTTTTTCTCTCTCCGCTTTTTTTGTCTTCAATTCTGCTCTTAGTTCGGCTTCTTTAGAAGCTATGGTTTGCAGCATTTTATCTTTAAGCTGCTTTTCTTTTTCAAGTACTGCGGCTTGTACCTTTTCTTGTTTGAGCAATTGCCCTTTTTCATCTTTGATTTTTACAATTTCCTGGGTTGAAAAGTTAATTTTACTTTTCAACTCGCTTATCTCTCTTTTTTTTCCTGAATTAAATGATTCAAATTGAGACATATACCTCCATCGCAGTAAGAATGTATTGAGATTTGCAGAAGATAGCAGGTAAGACCATTGGTTGTTGCTCAATGTTCTTAAATAAGTATAGCGCTGCATCAAAAGGTACTGATCGTTGAGTTTTAATAAATTGGCAGTGAGTGAATCTATTTGTTGGTTGTTTTTAATAATTTTTCTATCCGATGCTGATATTTCACCGGATATAGTCGTAATTAATTTTTTGCGGTTATCTACCTGGCTAGATATAGCCTTTATGTCTTTAAGCGTAGTTTGTTTTGATTTCGTCGTTGATTCAAGAAATTTATTTGTTTTCTCTATATCTTGAATGATTCGCTTTCTTTCTTTCTCCAATTGTTCCTTGGTTTGAGCATGTAGCGAAAAAGACATTAGCAATGCCAGAGTAAGAAGAAAATGGTGTAACAAATGATTAAATGTTGAATTTAATAAAAGGTAAAGATAATCAAATATTAATTTTTTCTAATATATGTTTTTTTAACACCATTTTCATAGAAAAAATAATCAGTTCCCATAGCTCGGCTTTCGATTAAATGTGTAATTCTATAACCGCAATCTTCTGTAATGCGTCGGCAAAGTAAATGGCATTTGCTTAACCACATCCAATTCCAATTCATCTACTTTCACATTTAGAAAATAAGGGGGTTGCCCAATGGCTTGAAAAGTAAAGCTTCTGCTATAGGGAACTTTACTTTTACCAAACTTGCGGTAGTCATCCAACGAAAGATAAATTTTGTGGCCAGCTCTGTCAGCTATTACTAAAGTATACAAGTGCATATCAAAGGCATTGATTATATAGGAGATATTGTAAGAAGCTGTATTGCAGATAAGTTTACAATTCTTTCCTTCCTGGGAAAATGAAGTTATTTCATCTTCAACTGGTATAAAAACATTCCCAGCCAAAAGTTGCTGCATGTCTTCAAATTCCAAGTCTATACCAAAATTATCCATAAAAGATGAAATAGCCTCACTAATGTAATATTTATCAAGTCTGTTGGCCATATAAAATGAGTCTTTATTGACAATGCCTCTAAACCCTTCTATACCAAATTTTTTTCCCTGCAACCATATCAAACTATCCTTTTTTATCCTAAGTTGCATAGTGCCGGATCCTGCCAAATGCGCTGATTCAAATTCAGCATCTCCTTTTGCCGCAAACCAATTGAATTCAAAATTTCTTTTTTGCAATGCCTGCAATGTCTCTTTTTGTGTTCTTATCGGAGGTGGGCCTTTCTCAATTATTTTAGTTGTTTTACACGAAAATATAAATGTAATCGCTATTAAAAGACAACCTGGTGCTTGTGTACGTAGAATCAAAATAAACTTTGAGGTGTATGAATAAATAGTATAAAGAAACGCATTATGGTAAGCTATTATTGCTAAAAGCCAAACACTACTGTATTCCGTAATAAATTTTTTAGCTAATCTCTGTGCAAAAGTTTTTAATTATTCAAATGCTAAAATCCGTCACCGTCTAATAAATTGCCAAGTCCACCTAAGACGCTGCCTTCATCTTTTCTACCATAGCTGCCGGAAGCACTGATAATCCTGTCTGCCAATCTTGAAATAGGCAGGGATTGAATCCATACTTTTCCAGGTCCTACAAGGCTGGCAAAAAATATGCCTTCTCCACCAAATATAGTGTTTTTGATGCCACCAACGAATACAACATCATAGTCGACATCTTGTGTAAATCCGACTAGGCAGCCTGTATCTACTCTGAGATGTTCTCCTGGTGCAAGAATACGTTCTGTAATAAAGCCGCCTGCATGCATGAAAGCCATACCGTCGCCTTCTATTTTTTGCATTATAAACCCTTCTCCACCAAAGAATCCTCTACCTAGTTTTTTACTAAATTCGATGCCAACACTCACTCCTTTTGCTGCGCAAAGAAAAGCCTCTTTTTGGCATATTATCTTCCCTCCCAGTTTTTCCAAATCAAGAGGGATGATCTTGCCAGGATAGGGACTCGCAAATGAGACCCGGGCCTTATGATTCCCTATATTAGAAAAAGCAGTCATAAACAATCTTTCTCCGGTCAGCAATCTTTTGCCGGCACCCATGAGCTTTCCAAGAAAACCACCTTCCTGGTTGGTGCCGTCGCCAAAAATAGTTTGCATGTCAATCTTTTCGTCCATCATCATCATTGATCCTGGCTCAGCAAGTACTACTTCCTGAGGATCCAATTCAATTTCAACGTACTGCATTTCTTCACCGTGAATCCAAAAATCTATTTCGTGTGCCCTCATTTTATCTTATATCTTTTTGAGTGTTAATAAAAATTTTCCCAAATATCCATAAAATCAAACATGTAATTGTATTTTTTTAGATAATTGTGTTACAATTGTAGACTAATAAATTAAGCAACCAAAAATGAAACATCTTATTTTACTTTGCCTAGGATTATATACAGCGATGGTATCAGCTCAAATTACAGATCCTGTAGCTACAGAAGTATGGCACCCTATACCGAGAATAGTTTCCACTTCACAACCCAACAATGTGCCTTCAGACGCCATTGTTTTGTTTGATGGTAACAATCTTGAACAATGGATAGCAGACAAAGATGGAAGCAAGGCACAATGGGAAGTTAAAGATGGCATAGCCACAGTAAAAGCAGGTACCGGTGACATCAAGACCAAAGAAAAATTTGGTAGTTGTCAATTGCATATTGAATTCAGAACGCCTGCCAAGGTCGATGGTACCGGGCAAGGTAGAGGCAATAGTGGGGTGTTTTTTCAAGAGAAGTATGAAGTGCAGGTATTGGACAATTATCAAAATCCCACGTACTCCAATGGTCAGTGTTCTTCCATATACAAGCAATCTATTCCATTGGTCAATGTTTGTAAAGCACCAGGTGAATGGCAGGAATATGACATCATATTTACAGCGCCCCAATTCAATAAAGACGGTATCAAAGTTGCCAGCGGGTATTTTACAGTAATTCAGAATGGTGTTTTGACACAGAATCACGTTGAAATCAAAGGAACAACAGAGTATATAGGCTTACCTAAAAATGATGCGCATGGCAACGGTTCTATCAAATTGCAAGACCATGGCAATCCTATGGGTTTTAGAAATATATGGATTCGGCCTTTGTAGCGAAGGTAAAATTTACAGCCCAATAAAAAAGGCCACTATCGATGAAAGTGGCCCTTTTTTATCTATTTAGATTATTCGTTTTCAATAATTCACATACTTTTTGGTGGTTAATACCTTTTTCCCATCTACGAGTGTAAAATAGACCAAAGATGAAGGCAAAGTTGACTTTTCAATCTGTAATTCATTGCCGGTAACTGTTTTTGTATAAATCATTTTTCCTGAAATGTCATAAACATTCAATATCGCATTGCTCATTTCATTATCAAAATTAACGATAATGTTTTGATTGGTTGATGCTATTTGGAAGTAACTTTTGTTTTCCACATCATTGGTGGAAGATAGAATTTCTTGCTTAAAAAAGCCACCTGTAGTAGCATTGGTCAGCATGGTAGCATTTTTTGTAGAGCTGCCATGCACTATGTTATTTCCTATCATGGTAAGTTTGTCGAATAACTTTGCGTAATCCAAAACTATAGTAAGTTCAATGGATGACGAAGATTCATCCGCTTCAATGGAGATAATTGCTTGCTTATATAGGTCGTCACCAAGGTTGTGGTATTGAAGGTCTGTTTCAGGTTTGCCATCATTGTCCAAATCCACTTGCCCTTCTATGGCCATAAATCGGTAGCCGCCACTCCAGCCCCAATGCATTGACGGTTCTTTTAAAGCAAGTGGATGATCTTCAGGATAAGTGGTAGGGTCGAGGTGATTTTTATCTTTGTCAACTCCTATATAAAATGACAATGTTTTTAAATCCATTGTATTGTCAATTAAACCTAGCAAATGCTTTGACTGCTTGCCTTCCGCATTGATTAGCATATAATTTTCAGGGAAAGCTACTTCTGAGCCATCTTTACCTGCCAAATTAAATTTGGATAAATAAAATTCTGCCCTAGATAATATTATTGTTTTACCATTCCAAATAGGAAAAAGGGTTTCGTTGAGTTTTAGTGGCTCACCATTGACAGAGTGCTTAAAGATGATGTTTACTTCTTTGGTTTGAGTAAAGGAAGTAAAAGCAAACATCATGACAAAAAGTGCAGTATTTATGTATTTTAGCATGGTTGTCTTTTTTATTAAATACAAATTTACAGAAAAAAGAGATTACTTGCTGAAATTGAGTCTCAAATGTAATCTGAATGACATAAATAGTTAATTTGAGGCATGATTTGTAAGTCTCACCCACTTAGCTAGCAACATTTAAGACTAAAGGTATTCTGTTTGGCTTTTTTTACCACATGATTAACGTTTTGTCGATGTTTAGATACATGCACCCAAATTATGGTACAACTAAACTAATTACTATGAAAAAATCAAAATATTCTGATTATTTCATAGTAAATGATCAAAATTTATTCAATAATTTGTAACCAAAAGATAGCATAGTTAAATTGTGTGTTGGTGGTTTGCTTTCAGGATTATATTTGTTATCACGGTTTCTAAATGAGTCATCAGAGTTAAGTCCATATTGGTAATTAAACCGAATATACCATTTTGCCAAATCATACCTAAATCCCATAGCTATGCCATAGTCATACAAATGTTCATCATTGGCATCTTCTTTCCAATCAAAAAGTCCGTCAATTTTTACTTTTTGATCATTTAGTGCTACTTGAATAAATGGGCATAGTTCAAAAGCAAATTTTTTATTTATTCTATAGCCGATTCCAACCAAGCTTACAAGTTCGTTGATTTTATATTCATAGTACTTTGGCTTAATATAATCATAGTATCCCTTTGGATTTAAAACAGAGAAAAAATCATTGGTACCAATGGCATATCTTCTATTTATGAAGTCAATATTAATTGGCAAATAAATTGACTTACTCAATCTTGCTTGTATTGCAATTCCAATGCCGTATGAAAACCTAAACGGGCTGGGAAAGGGTGGCGCTGAATCCGTGATAATTGATCTTGTAGCATTAAGTATTTTACCTGCTGTAAGGCTTGTATGAACTCCAATCGAAAACTTTTGTTGGTTTCGCTGGGTTAAAGAGACAGTAAAATCTAGTACTATGATTAACACAACAGCAATGGACTTCATTTTCATTTCTTTTAATATTTTCGGTTAAAAGTAAGAAAAAACATTAGCTATTAAAAATAGCCAAAAAAATTATTTATTCCAGAACCCTAGTTATAGAAACTATGATACCCAATTTATGTTGAGATTTTAAATCCATGATTCCAGAAAGGATTCTGGGCACCCAATGTGATGAAGAGAAAACTAACACACACACTTACTCTATCTTCATCTTCTCATAAAAAGCCCGACCCTCTGTTTTATAGGCCACTGTATATAAGCCACTACTCAATTTTTTGGACCTGAATACTTTGGAATAATGCCCTTTGTTGATGAATTTATGGTTGGCGAGCGTGTAGATCGGTTTTAGTGTAGCATCCAATATTGCTATTTCAACATCGCCGGGACGATCCATATAATACCCGATAGTGACTTCATCGCTGCGATCCGCCTGCGCTACCGTAAGCCATTTGTATGGTACATCGTCTGCTTTGATTATCGGTTTTGTGGCCATTCTTGCAGCAATCCTCGCACCATTGGCAGTTGTAGAATTACAGGTATCTATGGCTGCCAAAAATATGGCACCGTCTTCACTATTGAATCCCG
>JAYUTD010000550.1:0-2838 GCA_043755305.1 Saprospiraceae bacterium | reverse complement strand
ACTTACAGTGGTTTCTGGAGAATTGAGTTGTGTAGAGTTGGCTGCCGAGACTTCAATGCCATTGCCATTGAATGCTGCGGCACTGTTTGATTTTCCAAACCTGTCTTTATTGGCTATATATCCATTGGCATTGTTGCTGTACGCAGTAGCATCATGGCCATTGCCTTTAAATTCATAATTGGCTACGAGATTGCCTGCTATGACATTGGCGTCTTTTTGTGCATTGTACAAAGCCGAAATTTCTGTATCTGTCAAAGCTCTCTTGTATATTTCCAGATCATCCATTGTACCATCAAAGTAACTACCCCCATCGATGGCATCATGGCCAATACCTAGTGGGTGTGAAGTTTTGTCAAGTGTACCGGTCACGTTTTTTTGATTGACTCTCACACCATTAAAATAAATAATGTCTTGTGTACCATCATGTACCATAGTCACATATGTCCATGCATTTAAAGCTAATGGAGTACCGGAATCCAAATCACTGCAGCATGCTCCTGCAGAATGGGTAGTAAACACCGGCTTGCCATGACCAGGTAAAGAAATTTTCAGTCTTTCTTGCCACCCGCCATTCGATAACAAATATACTTCTCCGCTTCCTGGAAAAGAGGCAGGATTGACCCAGAAGCCAATGGTAGTATAATCACTTTGCAATGCAACGGAGTTGTCTGCTTGTGCTCCGCCTTTCAATGCATTATTTCCCCTGCCAAATCGATTGCTTTGACTCGATGCATCGTCACCCGGATGTGCATCATTGGCAAAAATACTTGCATCTTGGCCATCACCATTCAATTTGTAATTGGCTACAAGATCTTCTGAATTTCCAGGGAATGCGGATTGAGCAGCATGCAATGCACTCACTTCTGCAGCATTCATCGCTTGATTGTAAATAATAACATCATCAATAGACCCATCAAACCAACCTCCGCCATCGATAGGATTCCATCCTATACCAAATGGGTACTTTGTTGCATCTAAATTTCCAATAGCAGTTTTTTCATTGACTTTGGCTCCATTTAAGTATATAATGTCACTTGTACCGTCATGGACCATTACTACATGCGTCCAGGTTTTCAATGCAAGCGGTGTACCGGAATCTAAATCACTACAGCATTTGCCATCCGAATGTGTGGTAAATACAGGCTTGCCGTGGCCTGGCAATGATACCTTCCATCTTTCTTGCCAGCCGCCGTTGGATAAGATGTATACTTCTCCGGATGCAGGAAAAGAATTGGGTTTTACCCAAAAACTTATAGTTGCTAATGCTGAATTAAGTTGATTGCCATTGTCAGCAGTAATCTGACTTGTAACACCATCACATTGTACTGCACTGTGCCCATAACCAAATCGGTCAGTAGCACTTGAAGCATTTTCAATTGAAGCATGGTTTCCAAAAGATGAGGCATCCGTACCATTATTGTTCATACTATAAGAAGCTACAATGCCAGTGGGAACAGTAGGCGCAGTATTTTGTATAGCATATAAAGCTGCCACTTCTGTAGCAGTCAACCCTACATTGTATATGGCTACTTCATCCAGTCCACCATTGAAAAAATAGTTTTTATCAATAGGATCGTAACCTATGCCAAGTGGGTGTGTGGTGGCATCTAAATTTCCCGCCACTGCTTTTTCGTTGGCTTTTACACCGTTCACGTAGATAATGTCTTTACTACCATCGTGTACCATGACAAGATGGGTCCACTTGTTGAGCTCAAGAGGGGATCCACTGTCCATATCACTGCAACAGTTACCACCAGAATGTGTAGTAAATACAGTCTTTCCGTGACCCGGCAACGAAATCTTCCATCGTTCCTGCCAGCCACCATTGGACAAAACAAATACTTCTCCTTGGGATGGAAATGAAGATGGATTGATCCAAAAACTGATCGAGGTTACTCCGGTATTTAGTGCAGCATTATTAGGAGCAGTGACGGCATCTTGCTTGCCATCAAAATGCAAAGCTCTACCCGACCAGCCAAATCTATCAGCTGTAAGACTGGTGCCATTGACCGAAGCATGATTTGCGGTAGCCGACCCATCTCTGACGTTTCCATTAAAGCCATATTCGGCTATTGGAATTTGTGCATACATACCCACAGTCATCAATGACAGCAAGAGTAGCATGAAAATTTGTAAATGTAACTTCATCGTTTAAATTATTTTAGTTAGTAAATGAATTTTGATGTATTGTATTGTTTAGAAAATTATTGCTCATTGTGTAGTATTAAATTTTAACCAATCTTGCAGTAAATACTTTATTTTTTGAAACAACCAGGACCGTGTATAAACCAGTTGAAACATTGCTTACATTAATTTCGGTTTCATTGCCCTTTTTTGTGTATGGAATATTCTGCATTTTGCCATTTTCGTCAAGCAGCATTATTTTTTCTATAGCTATTTCCCCACCAATTGTTGTCAAAATACATCGGTCATATACCAAACTGGGTATGATCGATATTTTTGAAAAAAATTGACCCTGAGAAAAATCTTTGGTAGAAGTTACTCCAGAGTTGAAAATTTGATTTACTTGATTGGGCTGTATTGCTTTTTCAAAAATAGCTACTTCATCTAAGCTTCCTTTAAAGTTATAGCTGGCATTATCAGGCAACATTTGACCCATCATAAATGCCAAAGTTGTTGTTCTTAACATGCCATCTTGCCTTTTGAATGACTCTAAAGTGCCATTTATATACAATGCCATAATATCTTGATCATAAGTGGCACATACATGGGTATATGTTTCATTTTTTAGAGTGGAGAGTGCATCAAGATCAGTAATACCTTTAGTTGTGTTGATCGTCCATCTGATATGCCGGTCAGGAGTAATAGATATCTTCC
>JAYUTD010000549.1:0-18753 GCA_043755305.1 Saprospiraceae bacterium | reverse complement strand
AGAAAAAACCCAATCTTCCTTTAAGATTGTTGACCTGTTTTCTTCACAAAGCAATTCAAGAAATGCACTTCCAGCCGATATAAAAGAGTATTCCATTTTAAAAATAAAAAAAGAAAGTCTTCGGTCGCTGATGGCCTCAACAAATGAAACCATTGAAGTTTCTTTACCTTCTTCAGATAGATCAAATATTGCACTACAATTGGTCGAAGTAAAACAGGAAATTTTTAATGTAATGTCATCCAATTCAAGGAGGCCGCTAAAATACCAGAATGGCAAGCACTACAGAGGTATCGTCAAAGGGAATGAACATTCTATTGTTGCCCTTAGTTTCTTTGACAATGATGTCATGGGTTTCATAAGCAGTGACCGGTCCACCGGCAATCTTGTCATCGGTAAAATGAAAAACAATTCAGAAGATTACATACTTTATCAAGATGATGAAATGATGAAAAAAATGACACTGGATTGCGGCACTAAAGACGGTGGAGTCAATTACTCTTCGCATGTTTTAAACGATCAACAAAACAGCAGAGCATTGTCTGACTGTGTAAGATTATATTATGAAGTAGACGATGATATAGTTACAGAAAAAGGTAGCGGAACACAAGCTATTAACTATATCACTGGAGTGCACAATCAGGTAGCAGCCTTGTATGCTGCAGAAAATATCAATGTAGTCATTTCCGAGATCTTTGTCTGGACTACTGTCAGCCCATACACAGCCACTACTTCAAGTGCAATGCTCACTCAGTTTGCCGCATACCGTAATGGTTTCAATGGCAATCTTGCTATGCTCTTATCTTACAAAGCAAGTGGTGGTATCGCTTATGTCAATACATTATGTAACAGCGATCCTGATTATAGAATGGGGTTCTCAAGCATATACAACACTTATTCTTCTGTGCCAAATTATAGCTGGACAGTCAACGTAATCACCCATGAATTTGGCCATCTTTTTGGGTCACAGCACACCCATGATTGTGTATGGAATGGCAACAATACAGCGATTGATGGCTGTGCTACTCCTTCTGGTTGCGCCAATCCCGGCTTGCCGCCTGTAGGTTCAGGTACCATTATGTCGTATTGTCACACCACCAATGTGGGCGTCAATTTTGCCAATGGCTTTGGGCCACAACCAGGCAATGTCATAAGAAATAGTGTCACCAATGCTACGTGCCTGACGCCTTGTTCCGGAGCAACGCCTACCTGTACCGATGGCATCCAAAATGGGGCGGAAACAGGGGTGGATTGTGGTGGATCTACATGTCCGCCATGCAGCACCGCTTGTACGCAAAATAGTGGTGTATTCACTCTGACATTTGACAATTACCCAAGCGAGACTTCATGGACAATCACAACATCTACTGGGACCATAGTATATACAGGTACCAATTATAACAACCCTAATGCTACTTTTACTCTGCCTGTATGCCTACCTAATGGTTGCTACAATTTCAACATTTATGATTCCTTTGGTGACGGTATTTGTTGCCTCTACGGAGCAGGTTCTTATAGTCTAGTGGTCAATGGCACAACCGTGGCTTCAGGTGGTCAATTTGGCACTCAAGAAATCACTCCTTTTTGCGTGAGCTCATCTCCTACACCCACATGCAATGATGGCATCCAAAATGGCAATGAAACCGGTATAGACTGCGGCGGCAGCTGTGGCCTCCCTGTTGTAAGCATCAATGGACCAAGTGCATTGTGCACTGGTTTTAATACTTATCTGCTTCCAAATTCAGGAGGCGTCTGGTCCAGTAATAATACCGCCCTCGCTACAGTGACAAGCACTGGCGTGGTGACTGCGGTAAGCTCGGGATCAGCAACTTTTACTTTTACAACTACAGGTGGATGTGTAGTTGTTCTTTCTAATCCTATCGTAGTTAATCCCACACCTTCTGTTTCAATTACTGGCAGCCAAAGCATATGTGTCAATCAGACCACAATATTAAGTCCTGGTACAGGTGGCACATGGACAAGCAGCAATACTGCTATAGCGACTGTAACCAATGCTGGTATTGTAACAGGAATAGAGGCAGGCACAGCTACATTTACTTTTACGAGCACCACAACAGGGTGTGCATCATTGCCAACTCCTATGCTCACTGTTAACGCAAAACCTACTGCAGCCATTACTGGCAATACTACAATTTGTGTCGGCACCACTACCACTTTGTCTCCAACTACCGGCGGTACCTGGACAAGCAGCAATACTGCCGTAGCAACCGTGACAAATGCCGGAGTAGTTACAGGTATAGCCGCTGGTACCGTAACTTTTACTTTCACAAATACTACCGCAACATGCACCTCTAATCCTACACCTACAATTACTGTCAATGCAAATCCTGTAGCGTCTATCTCTGGGGCTACGTCAATATGTGCTGGACTTACAAGCACTGTATTGCCATCCACAGGTGGCACATGGACAAGCAGCAATAATGCCATTGCCACAGTGACAAATGCAGGAATAGTGACTGGAGTTGCAGCAGGTACTACTACATTTACCTTCACAAATACAGCTGGGTGTGTTTCAAATCCTACATCAACGGTTACAATTAATGCAAAACCGGTAGTCTCTGTGACTGGTGCTACATCAATATGTTCCCAATCGACAACTGCTTTGGCACCTTCTACTGGAGGAACATGGACAAGCAGCAATGCCGCCATTGCTACAGTGACCAATGCCGGAATAGTAACAGGGGTAGCTACTGGTAATGTAACTTTTACTTTTACAAATACTACCACAACATGCACATCTAATCCTACACCTACAATTACTGTCAATGCAATTCCTGTAGCGTCTATCTCTGGGCCTACGTCAATATGCGTTGGACTTACAAGCACTGTATTGCCATCTACAGGCGGCACATGGACAAGCAGCAATACTGCTATAGCGACTGTAACCAATGCTGGTGTTGTAACTGGTGTTGGCGCAGGTACGACTACATTTACTTTTACCAATACCGCAGGATGCACTTCAAATCCATCCCCAGCTATCACTATTAATGCATTACCAACTGCCGCAATTACAGGTAGTGCCACAATTTGTGCCGGAACCACTACCACTTTGTCACCAACAACCGGTGGCACTTGGACAAGCAGCAATAATGCTGTAGCAACCGTGACAAATGCCGGAGTAGTTACTGGTGTAGCCGCTGGTACCGTAACTTTTACTTTCACAAATACTACCACGACATGTACTTCTAATCCTACACCTACAATTACTGTCAATGCAAATTCTGTAGTGTCCATCTCTGGGTCTACGTCAATATGTGTTGGGCTTACTAGCACTGTATTGCCATCTACAGGCGGCACATGGACAAGCAGCAATAATGCTGTAGCAACCGTGACAAATGCCGGAATAGTGACTGGAGTTGCAGCAGGTACTGCTACATTTACTTTTACGAGCACCACAACAGGGTGTGCATCATTGCCAACGCCTACGCTCACAGTTAACGCAAAACCTACTGCTGCCATTACTGGCAATGCTACAATTTGTGTCGGCACCACTACCACGTTGTCTCCAACTACCGGAGGCACATGGACAAGCAGCAATAATGCTGTAGCAACCGTGACAAATGCCGGAATAGTAACAGCGGTAGCTACTGGTAATGTAAGTTTTACTTTTACAAATACCACCACGACATGTACTTCTAATCCTACACCTACAATTACTGTCAATGCAAATTCTGTAGTGTCCATCTCTGGGTCCACGTCAATATGTGTTGGGCTTACTAGCACTGTATTGCCATCTACAGGCGGCACATGGACAAGCAGCAATAATGCTGTAGCAACCGTGACAAATGCAGGAATAGTGACTGGAGTTGCAGCAGGTACTGCTACATTTACTTTTACGGGCACCACAACAGGGTGTGCATCATTGCCTACATCCGCCATTACTATTAAAACAAAACCTACAGCAGCCATAACTGGAAGTACAAATATATGTGTAGGTGCTACAACCAATTTGTCTCCTACTGCCGGAGGTACCTGGACGAGTAGTAATACTGCAGTAGCGTCGGTCACAAATGCCGGAGTAGTTACAGGTATAGCCGCTGGTACCGTAACTTTTACTTTCACAAATACTACCACGACATGTACTTCTAATCCTACACCTATAATTACAGTTAATGCAAATCCTGTAGTGTCCATCACTGGTGCTACATCTATTTGTGTACAGTCATCTACTACTTTGGCTCCTTCTACTGGGGGTGCATGGGTCAGTAGCAATACTGCAAGAGCTACCGTTACCAACAGTGGTATAGTGACAGGAGTATCAGCAGGTAATGTAACATTTACTTTTACTACCACCGCAGGATGTATATCAAGTCCTACACCTACAGTTACCATAAAAGCAAAACCAACTGCTGCCATAACAGGCAGTTCTACTATTTGTATAGGGTTGACGACCAATTTATCTCCTACAAGTGGTGGTACATGGACTAGCAGCAATTCAGCTGTAGCTACGGTAAGTAATTCAGGAGTGGTAACAGGTGTGTCAGCAGGTACTGTAACCTTTACCTTTACCAATAGCAATACAGGTTGTGCTTCTGATCCAACTGCAACCATTGCTGTAAATGCAAAACCTGTTGCTACCATTACAGGCAACACCTTAATTTGTATCGGTACAACTACAACACTTTCGCCTTCAACTAGTGGGACTTGGGTCAGCAGCAGCACAGCAAAAGCTACAGTAACAAATGCTGGTGTAGTAACAGGGATAGCTGCAGGAACAGCTACATTTACATTTACCAATAGCTCTACTGGTTGTGTCTCATTGCCAACTCCACCAGTCACCATTAATGTAAAACCTACGGCAGCCATAACGGGAAATTCTACTATTTGTGTTGGAGGTCTTACTTCGCTATCCCCATCAACAGGCGGCACCTGGTCAAGCAGTAATGCAACCATTGCCACCGTGACAAATAGTGGTATAGTGACCGCTGTTGCTGCAGGTAGTGTGACCTTTACATTTACAAATACTTCTACAGGTTGTACATCAACTACTACTACTGTCACCATTGGTTCTTGTACTAATGTAAGCGGATCTTACTTTGAAACAGGTTGGGACAATTGGATAGATGGCGGTGTTGATGCAGAAAGATATACGGGTGCCAACTCTGCAGAAGGTGTTTGGTCGATTTCTTTAAGAGACAATTCTCTTGCAGGGTCTGCTATGACTTCGCCATCATTAAGTTTAGCAAGTTTTCAATCTGTAAAAGTCGAATTTATATTCAAAATGGTTGGTGTTGAGAATGGTGAAGACTTTTGGCTGCAATACTCAAATGACGGCACAAATTGGACAACTGTCAAGGCTTGGGTTAGAGGATCAGTTTATGCAAACGGCAACTTTTATTCAGACAATGCCATACTCAACGCACCAACATGGGCACTGACCAATACAGCAAAATTTAGGTTTATGTCTGATGCAAGCGACGACACAGATTTATTTTACATAGATGCTGTAGTCGTAAATGGCTATACTACCAATCAAGCCAATAGCGAAATAGTCGTCAATCGACAAACTGGTGAAAGCAAGGCAGAAGATTTGACTTATAGTATTTATCCTAATCCAGCAAATGATTTACTTCGAATCGAGGTGTCTCCTAAAGTGAACTTTGATAAAATACTAGATGTGAAAATATATGATGCTACAGGACGACTCATCAATAGCAATCACCGTATAGAGCTAGGACAACTTACGCTAAATGTAAGTGATCTAAACGAAGGCCTCTATTTCATATCGATTTCAGATCAAGAAAAAATAGTATATAGACATAAAGTTTATATCACACATTAAACAATCAGTTTCTAATTTTTAAAGATAAGCTGTCTTACTGTAGAGTGGGGCAGCTTATTTTATTAAATAGTAAATTCTGTCTATTGCCTGCAATCTATCCTTTAGCTTTGTAGATGTAGGTATTGTCTTTGGAGGCATAGGTTATCAGCTATGAAAATTAGGATGATGCGGTTCAATTGGTTGCAGTGCCTTAATTATCTAAAGCCCTCCTCGCAATCGATTTCAATTGTACAATCGAAACCATTTGGTTATGTCAAAAGTATATTACACTCCGCCAACTTGGAACAAGCCTTTTAGGCTGGTTGGAGCAGAAGTTAATGCTGTAATGCTTTTAATTTTATGGCAGTATAGGAATAGGTAAAAAGATTTAAAAATCAATTAAACAAAAACTGTCTCGAAATGCAACTAAGATTTGTTCTTACTTTTAATAAATTAAATTTGCAAAGCCAATAACAAACCTGATCCTTTATCTTCTTCTACCCATCGCTTTTAAAAAATTTTACTTTAATATTGTATCTTGCAAAATATTATATATATTAATGGGTTTGAAATACTTTGATATAAAACCAATTTTAGTCACTTTGATCGTCATAGTATCTGGCATAAATCTTGTATGTCAATCCCCATTCAAAAGAACAGGTCAGGTCTTTGTAAGTTTTCAAAATACGCAGGAACTTTCAGAAATGTTTTTAAATCCCAGCAATGGCGGCCCAGACCTCAAAGTCACCTATCCATTGACTTTTGGCATCCTGGATGCCATCGGCTACCGCAAGACCGACAACCTCATCTACGGCATATCGCCTAACAACAATCACCTGTATCAACTAGGCTCTGATGGCCTATCAAAAGACCTTGGCGATATAGGACTTGACAATACCCTGGTGTATAGAGCAGGTGACGTGCATCCTGACGGTACACTTTTGTACTGCTTTGGTTCTGACCCTGCCAGCCGCAAGGACATACACTTAGCCATTATTGACCTGACATCCTATACTACAAAGTTTATTGTGTTGACTGGCTCTACCTCTTTTGCTGACATCGCATTTGATCCGCTGACAAAACAGCTGTATGGCTTTGATAGCACTACTTCACAAATGCTCAAAATTGAAGCCGCTACAGGTTTAACCACCTTCTTCTCGCAAATCGATTATAGCAACGAAATCTTTGGCTTATACTTTGATTCTTTTGGAGATTTGTACGGCTACGGTTCAGCAGTCTTCGGCATTGTAGAAGCTTTATTTAAAATAGATAAGTACACTGGCAAAGAAAAACTGCTTTCTACCGGTCAATCATTGGGGGTCAATGACGCTACTTCTTGCCCCTATTCCATAGAAATGAAAGTAGCAGTAGATCCTAAAAAGACCTTGCCCTGCAGTGATCTCGTCTACACTTATACTCTGGTCAATGCCTCAGGAGAAGAATGGTCGGGCATAGATTTTGTTCATACCCTGCCCAAAGGCTTTTACCTCAAAGAAGTATTGTCCAATCCCTATGGTCCGATAGATACTATCAGTCAACCTGGATCCTTAAAAATGAACAACCTCAAATTGACCACAGGCATTAACTCCTTCAGATTTATCGTACATGTTGGTGATATACCCAAAGATGACTATAATAGTCAACCTACACTGTACAATCTGCCAGCCTTCTATGGTACACAAAGTTTATCTGACAATACATTGAGTCCCGGCTTTGAAGACAGTACCACAGTTACAATTAACAGGTATGATATAGATAGTTTCTCGTACAACTGGTTTTTATGTCTCAACGAGACACTCGTACTTGATGCCACTGAGTTTGGTAACAACATTTCATGGAGTACTGGTTCCAAAGCCAACCTCTATGAAGTGAATAAAGGCGGTGTGTATCTTTTGAATGTGGCAAGTGGTTGTGAAGAACTGACCATCACACATGATGTAGCCTCAGCATCTTGTCCTTACACTATTGCGGTAGTACATACAATCAAGCCTGACACTGTTTTCTCCTGCAGCGAGACTACCTATACATTTATTATAAGGAATGATTCCGCAGAAGAAAGATTCAATACTGCTTTTAGCTTTAAGCTTCCTGATAGATTTAGTTTTAAAGAAATTACCAAAAATCCATATGGCGGGACAGTAGTGATCGATACTTCTACCAATGCCTTTAAGCTCGGCAATATGACCCTTAAGGTCGGCACTGACACCTTGGAATTTATTATAAAAACAGGCGAAGTAAAACCCGGCAAATACTACTCACAGGGTATACTATCAGGACTTCCACTTTTGATGGGTCCCACCCGGTTATCAGACAACCCCAATACACCTACCATCGATAGTACTTTTATTATCGTCAAAGGCGCACTTTCCGATTCTTTGTCTCTTGACACAGTTGTGTGTGAAAACAACAGCATTGTATTGGATGCCGGTAAATTCGCCAAAAATGTAGTATGGGCAGACAGCTCTATCAACTTAAAATATCAGGTAGATCAGCCAGGTCTTTATAAACTAACAGTTCTGGATGGCTGTGTACCTGTCGGTATAAAATGGTCAGTAGGATTGGCTCCAAAAATAGATGTCTATAATACGCCATTTTTTGCTATACATCAGGGAGAAGAAGTAATACTCATGCCTGTAATTAACAATGAGGACGATTCCCTGACCATCCTGTGGATAGACTCTTTGTCTACTACCCTCACATGCTATGACTGCGCATCACCAACTGCCAAACCCCTTGAAAGCATCAGGTACAACTTAAGGGTAAACAATGAGTTTTGTATGGATTCTCAATACATTAAATTTGTAGTAGACCAAAGCAGACGTATCTATTATCCAAATATTATTTCGATAAATAACACAAGTGTTAATAGTATCTTTCATTTCCAAAGTCCGGATTATGGTATAGTAAAATCTTTTTCGGTGTACAATAGATGGGGCAATAAAAATTTTTCCACGACAAACATGTCTTTAAATGATGCCCAGTCCGGATGGGATGGAAAAATCAATAACCAGTATCCAGACCCGGGAGTTTATGTGTGGCTGGCAGAAGTAGAATTTATTGATGGCGAAAAAATATTTTATTCTGACGACATTACCATTATAAAATGATGATTTAAAATAAGTTTATTGTGTCAAAAAAGCAAGAAGAACTTCACCAATTAAAGTTAGAATTAGAGTGAAAATTTTATAAAAATGTCAACCCATTTTATACATAGGCAAATCGTAAATCAAAAATCGTCAATTAAAATTCCAGCACCAGCGTACTATCATTGTTCCTCAAATATATAAAATATATCTTGCCCTTAATCATTATAGACATGATCTTTCTTACCTGGCCCTTGATGATTGTATTGCCAAAATTACTGTACTTAAATCCATCTTTTGTGTTGAGCAATACCCCACCATAATTGGCATCGTATCTGCCGAGCAATACACTTGTACTGTAATCATTCATTCCCAACAATACATCTAGCCTGCCATCTTTGTCAATATCAAAATTTGAAGCAGACATAAGTGGAGCGTATTGCAATTCCAAAGGCAAAGTCTGTTGAGTGAAATTGCCCTTCCCATCATTGATAAGCAAGACATTGGCAAATTGATTGGCTTCAAACTGCTCTGCTTTATCAAGGTATTTTTTGAGAAAAATATCCTCGACTGAAGCTTTGGCAAAATCAGCTGCTTTCAAATACTGCTTTTTTATCCTCGGTATTTTTTTCTCAATATCCGTTTTATTAGAAAGTGGTATTTCTTTGCCCCCTAGGTAGTATGTGATCACTTGTTCTTTTGCATCATTGTCATCAAAATCACCGAAATACATACGTATAGGTTCCTGCCTTGAAGGGTGAAGTCTGGAATTGAGCCCTTGATTGCCCATGATGATATCCATATCACCATCATTGTCATAGTCTATGGCATGTATCAGGTTCCACCATCCTTTATCTGTAGTGATGTTTCTTTTTTTCAATGCATTTCCTTCCCTCACATAAACCTGCACTTCACTCCATTCAGAGGCTATGACAAGATCATTGTCTTTGTCTCCATCTATGTCAATCCATTTCGCATCTTTGACCAAGCCAGCTTTTTTTAATGTGCTGCTGTATGAGGTAGTCATATCTTTGAACTGCCCCTTTCCATCGTTGATCAACAAGAAGGATTCAGGGATCACACCATATGAATAAGGTGTAGCCCTGCTTCCCAAAAACAAGTCTATGTATCCATCTTTGTTGATGTCTTCTAGGGCAATTTTTGAACTCGAAGAATGTATATTGGTAAATGCATTTGGTGACTTTGTAAAAGTACCTTTGCCATCATTGAGGTACAATCTTGGCGTAGAATAAGTACTGTTGAGTGAAAATTCATTGCCACCACTAGCGACAATGAGATCCACAAATTTGTCTCCATTCACATCTGCAAATTTAGCATCACTATCTTCGCACATGCTGTCTGAAGCAAAATCGATGTTTTTTACCAAATAAAATGTGCCATTCTTTTGCTGCAAATAGAGTTTTCCTATATAGCCTTTTGACTTGCCTAAATAAATATCGTCTAGGCCATCACCGTTGACATCAGCTACAGCCCCTGCAGGGCCCTGCTCTCCACAACTCATAGCAATAAGCGGCTCTCTGTGAAATTCTACGTATGGATTTTCTTTGTGTGTATCCTCAAAATTAAGACGACTGTTGACGATATTTGGAGGTACAAAATCATAGGTACGATTAGTCAATTTTTTGTAGTCATATATTGGAAGTGTTTTTTTATACACCAATTCAGTGGTGCTGGATATATTTTTTAAAACTTCATATTTATTGTCTGGCCATATAACGATCATCGAATCGAGGGCAAGTGTATCAATGCCAATGATGGGAAATTGGGTTGAACTGGATTGAAAGCCACGCACTGGAAAATATTCATGCAATTGCTTTTGTGTTCCACAATAAGAAATGATTTTTGTCCCAATACCGCTGTTGTTTTTTATGTCGCCTTTTAATTTTATTGACACACTCTTGTTTTTGTTATGGGATGTCGAATTGTTTCTATAAACAAATGCTTTATCATTGATATTATTGACCACAATATCCATGTCTCCATCGTTGTCAAAATCAGCATAAGCCGTACCATTGGAGTAACTTGGTAATGCATTTTCTACGGTATTGCTCAAATCTTCAAATTTCAATCTGCCCTTATTTAAGTAAAATTTATTGTTGAGTTTTATTTCCGGAAACTTTGTAATCATTTTTATTTCGTCACTTGTTAAATCGCCTGACTTTGTCTTCCACTGCCAGTTGGGATCAGATACAAAATTGATATAGTCAAGGTCATTCATCCGCTTGGGTATGCCATTGGAAATATATAAATCTTTCTTTCCATCATTGTCAAAATCCATAAAGAGAGGTGACCAAGACCAGTCAGTAGCATACACTCCCGCCATTAAAGCTACATCGCTAAATGTATTATTTCCATTGTTGATCTGCAGGCAATTTCGGGAATACTGATAATTGTAACCGTAGTCAAGTTTAAATTTAAATAAGCCCACATCTTCATCGTTTTCTGACCGCTTCAATATTTCTGGATTTTCAGGAAGCATATCAAGCGATATAATATCAGGAAGGCAGTCATTGTTAATGTCCGCTGCGTCTATACCCATAGAGAATCTACTAGTATGCATCAACTGATCTTCAAGAGATTCACGAAATGTTCCATTCTTTTGATTGATATATAGATAATCGTTTTCATGAAAATCATTGCCGATATAAATGTCAGGATAGCCATCCATATTAATGTCAGATACCATTATACCCAGTCCATAACCTATGACGGTAGAATTGATGCCACATTGCCTGGTTACTTCCTTGTATTTGCCATTTTCATTCTTAAAAAATCTGTCGCCTGAAGTCGGATGATAAGTCCCTATAAATTGTTTCTTAGGGCCAAAAGTGCCATTGGCATGGGTAGAATGATTGAGTTGATACATGTCCAAATCGCCATCCAGGTCATAGTCAAAAAATGCTGCCTGCGTACCATATCCACTCAGGTCAAGACCGTACTTTTTGGATTGCTCTTCATAAACAGGAACACCCTGGACTATAGACTTACATACATAAAGCGCATTGTGGCCATGGTATGGCGGCATTGTACCTACCTGACTGATGTAAATGTCCATCATGCCATCCTGGTTGATATCCACTACTGTTGCACCGTTGGACCATGCAGAGTCATTGACCATTCCAGTCTTATCAGTTATGTCCTCAAATTTTAAATTGCCTTTGTTGAGGTACATTTTACTGTCTGCAATATTGCCTGTAAAAAATACATCCATCAGCCCATCATTGTTGAAATCTGCACTTGCCACCCCACCACCATTATAAAAATACATGTACTTAAAGATATTCATCTCTGGCGTAAGTTCCAGTGTATTGTCAAAGTCAAGCCCGGTTTTGTCTGCCGTCAAAAGGGTAAATAAGGAAGTTTTATTGGCCTCCTTTTTATCATTGCCTGCCTCCTTGCATCCAAATAATCCAAGGATAAATAATAAATAAATACTTTTATTAAAGTATGGCATAGTTTAATTTATTTTATAAAGTGCAGGCTTGTCGTTGTTAATGATAGCCAACAAATAATTGTTCCTGCCTTGTTGCAAAATGTCTAAATGTTTTACATTACCTTTTAACATCAGACCAGAGTCTTTTCGATCCATCATCTTCCAGGTATGATTCGCTGTGTTTATTATAACCTCTCCGGATGAGGCATCCAATCTGCCAAACTGCGGTGTGTAGTTGTCTTTGTTGCCACCCATTATTATGTCTACAGCATTGTCTTTATTCACATCGGCAAAAGTACAGCAATGCATGCTCGAAAGCTGGACTTTGTCCGGAAGGATTATGCAATTGAACTTACCATTTCCGAGATTTTCCAGCACTATGGATTTAAAAAAACCTGCTTCAGCTTTTATTGTATTATCGCTGATCCTCTTGCCCAGTAATTCCTGTATGGATTTAGTACTGTACTCTTCATGCTTCATATTGTTTTTCTTAAACAACGGCATTTGCTCCATAAATTCCTTTTTCATCATGATGGGCTTATCTTTACCGTTGATCTTTCTTGTAATGATTTTATCTGTTGTGTTGTTTTTATCAAAATCCTCAATCCATAATTTCAACGGATAATGGGATAAATAAAAATTCTCACCAATATTGCCCAAAACCAAATCCTTATCTCCATCACCATCCAAATCTGCTGCTGAGATAAAATTCCATAATCCGGCATACTTTTCAAGATTGGAGGGCAGTAAATCAAACTTGCCATTTTTATACTTAAACACTTTCGGGTATTGCCATTGCGCAAGCACTACAAGTTCAAGATCCGGATCTTTATCAACATTCACTGCCACGGAACCTACTACATAACCTGCGTTGTTCAGCAATGGATTCATCTTTTTTGCTACATTCTTAAACAAGCCTGTCCCATCATTTTCATACAAATAAGAGTCAGGCGCCTTACCATAATCAGTGGGATAACTGCGGCTACCTACAAATAAGTCATTGTCACCATCACCATCAAAGTCCCACACGGTGACTGAAGAAGTATTCATTCCATTGTCCGGGAATGATTTTATGGACAACGCAAATTTTCCTTTTCCATCATTAATATAAAGCCTGTCTTGCATTTCCCTGGTCAAAGGAAATTTAAAATTACCACCTGACCCTACAAACAGATCCAGATCTTTATCATTGTCCGCATCAAAAAATGTGGCCGCAACGTCTTCAAATCCTTCTATTGATAAATCAAAGGGCGAAGTTGTATAAAAATTTCCTTTATTTAAATAAAAATGAGAGGCTCCGCCTTTTGCCCCACCTATAAAAAGATCCTCATTACCATCGCCATCAATATCTCCACTCGCATAAGCAGGACCTTCTTTACTAAGCATTTCTATGATGCCTCTTTCGTTATAAAAGTCGATAAATTCATCTTCTTTATGGGCAGCAAAAATAGCATCAACTTTTTGAAAAATGGTTTGTGTTATAGTTGGTTTTGCTTTACTTTTTGTTCTTTTTGCACCTCCAAAGTCAAAAATGTAATTGGTTTTGTTTGAAAACTCACTGGTAATGTCGCCATTTGGCCATAAAACGTGCATAGAATCGATTTTTGCCTCCTTTCCTATACCAATTACCACTTTGTAATCTACCGAAGACTGAAAGCCCCTTGAGGGCATAATTTCGCGAACCAGGATTTGGTTTTTACAAAAGATTTCTACCTTGCTGCCAATTGCATAAGTATTTTTTTTATCGCCCCGCAATTGGACTGTTACAGTATGATTGGTAGTATCTCTACGGTTTTTATAAACAGATACTTCCTGATTTACATTGCTTATGATAAGGTCCAGATCACCATCATTGTCAAGGTCACCATAAGCTGCACCATTGGAAAAGCTGGGTGTGCCTAAGCCCCAGGCATTGGCTGCATCCTGAAATCTATTGTTTCCCAGATTGTGAAATGCTTTATTGGGTATAGGGCGGCTCGGTATTTTGTCCGCGATCGTATTTACTTTCTCTTTGTGTCCGCTCAGTACCATGTTTTGAATAATTTCATCCGCAAAAAAATCAACAAAATCCTGGTCAATTACATCTTTGTAAATACCATTAGAAACTATAATATCCTGCAGCCCATCGCAATCTGCGTCAAACATGAGTGCTCCCCAGCTCCAGTCAGAACCCTGTACATTGGCAAAATTTGAAATTTCAGCAAACTGTCCATTACCCGTATTGAGTTGAAGAGTATTTTGGGCGTATTGATAGTAAAATCCCCTTTGTACTTTTAAATTGTGTACGTCTATATTTTCAAATGAGGTAGTTGTCTTCAATCGCTTGTCTTCATCAGGCAGCATGTCTGTTGCAAATAAATCAACAAGGCCATCATTATTGATATCGCCTACATCAGATCCCATAGAAGAAAGACTGGTATGTCCTACACGATTTTCCAGATCTTCTTCAAAAGTCCCATTTTGATTGTTGATGTACAAATAGTCTTTTTCAAAAAAATCATTGCTTACATAGATGTCTGGCCAACCATCATCATTGAAATCTGAAACTGAAATCCCCAAACCAAAACCAATAAGACTGCCATATATTCCAGCTTGCTCTGACACATCTTTGAAAATTCCCTTATCATTTTTCAAAAGCTTGTCCCCGCCACCTTTTAGCATGTCTGGCACATCCCAATCCTTGGCCCTAAGGTCTCTTTTGTTTGAATTGTTCAGCGTATTGACAGGTATAAAACTATTGTTTAAGATATAGCAATCTAGGTCACCATCTTTGTCATAATCAAAAAATGCCGCGTGGGTAGTATAGCCATCCTCATCCAATCCATAATCTTTTGCTTGCTCGGTAAATGTCAAATCTTTATTGTTGATATACAACTCATTTCTAGTCGACATGCCTTTTTGGTAACCTGCGTTGCATATATAGATATCGAGCCAACCATCATTGTTGATATCTACAAATACCACACCTGTTGCCCATCTTTTATCGCTTCCGACAATATGTGAAGCAATTGAGATGTCTTTGAATTTAAAATTTCCAAGATTTAAAAACAACTTGTTTTCATCCATGTTGGAAGTCAATAATACTTCTGGCAAACCATCATTATTGATATCGCCTATACCTACTCCGCCTCCATTGTAAAAATTTCTGTAATTGAAAATATTAAAATGGTCTTTATTGGTCACAGTATTAATAAATGATATACCTGCTGCTTTATTATCGATTTGAGTAAATAGTGTCTTGGTTGATTTTTCAACACTATATTCCTGCTTGCATGAAGCGACAACAAGCAATGAAAAAACAACATATGATTTGTAGAATGTCATGTTTTATAAATCAAAAAAGGGATGCAATGTTTATTTGCACCCCTCCAATTATTTTATTAAATTAATTTATTTTAATACCCTGGATTTTGCTTCAAGTTTGGATTAGAAGCAAGCGATTGTGTAGGTATAGGGAACAACAATCTTTCTTTTCCTGATGCAGGCTTTTCTTGCCATGCATTCAAGAATTTACCGAATCTTAGCAAGTCAGTTCTTCTGTTGCCTTCCCAGTAAAATTCTCTACCTCTTTCCGCCAATAAATTGTCCAATGTCAATGAATTCAAAGGAGTTGCATTTCTCTTCGTTCTTACTTGATTGACAATGTCCAAAGCAGCAGCAGCATTGCCTGATCTTAACAAAGCTTCTGCTTTCATCATCAATACATCCGCATACCTCATGTATACATAGTCATTATTGGCATTGTCGCCATTCTTATAATCGATTGGGTACTTGATTACTCTGATACCAGTCAACTCTAGGTCATTGCCACCTTCTTTAAGTTTAACTGCTTGAGTGAACGCCAATTTATTGCCTTTTCTATCATTAAGCGCTTCTCCTTTTTCGTTGAATTGTTGCCCAACCAAGAAACCCGCATTGATACCTGACACATCCGTCATACCAGCATATGAGCTTTTCTTTCTGACATCACCATCTTCAAATGAATTGTAAAAATCACTCAAAGTCGCAAAACCATTCCATCCGGAAGGATTTTGATTGTAATGCAAAGTACAGAACCATCTAGACCTTACGTTGCCTGAATTTGATCCGCCTACGTTTTCAGCTGTCCAAATATTTTCTTTTGATATCGCATCATTGTTTGGTGCAAAATTATCAAAATAGTTGTCTTGCAATTGATACTTATTTGAAGCTATCATTTGATCTGCAACAGAAATAACGGAGGACATATCTCCTGCTGCGAAAGCGGGAGTTTCTCTGTTAAGGTACATACCCTTATTCAATAAAACCCTCATTTTCAACACTTGTGCTGCCCCTTTATTTGCCTTGTTGGCAGGTCCATCAGGAAGATCTGCAATGATTGCGTCCATTTCCTTTGTAATGAAATCTACCACTTCTGCTGGTGTTAAAACCTTTGCATCTAACAACAAACTTGTGCCTGCTTCTCTAAAAGGAACTTGTCCCCAGCCATCTAGTACAGTAAGCATTACAAAAGACCTTAAGTATCTTGCTTCAGCAGCTTGTTGTTTTGTAGGATTGAATTGTAACAAATTAGTGGTTGTATACACTACTTGTAATAGTTCAGAAAAAGAACTTGTAAGAAAAGCATGGTCCGGAGTCCATGTTTGAGCGTGCAATGATCTCCATATACCGTTATCGTCCCAGTCTGGTCCTCTGGTTGGTCCCAAAGCTGCATCACCTGTGTGTTCCTGTGCTGCCCAAACTCTTGATTGATCCTGGTATGGCAATCTCATGCCATCGTATGCAGCTTTTAGTAAGGCATCAACCTTTACTAGTTTGCCCGCCTGATCTTCAGTAAGATCTTCTCTCAACTCTTCTTTCAAGTCAGTACAAGCCTGAAATGAAAAGACAGTCAATAGCATTAAAATTATATTGTACTTCATATTATTTAGTTTTTTTTTATTGTTAATATTAGAATGAAACATTTACTCCTAAAATAAGTTGCTTCGCTGATGGATATGGAATGTATTCAATGCCTGAAGATGGAATACCATTTCTCAAGTTTACTGTATTTACTTCTGGATCAAAACCTGTATAATCAGTTAACACAAATAAATTCTGACCTGTCAAAGACACTCTTACTCTACTTAATTTTGATACTTTTCCGAAGTCATAAGCCAATGTAGCATTGCCCAGTTTTAGAAAATCTCCCTTTTCAACATATCTTGATGAAGAAGAAATTGGATTTGCAGTATTTTCTTTTACTGATGAACCCAACAAAGCTGCATCAATATTTCTTGTGCCTAAGTTTCCGATAGAGATCACAGACATTGCAGTGTTGTTGAACAATTGGTGACCGAAAGCTCCGTTCAAATTTATTGTAGCTGAAAAATTGCTGATGTCAACAGAAGTTGTTATACCTAAAATTATATTTGCATTAGGGTCACCAGCTGCATAAAATTTATCACCGCCATCGGTATATTTGCTATTTCCTTTTTCATCCAAACCCTCGTACTGTCTTACAAAAAATGTATTCAAAGGATAACCATTTTTCATCTCTTGTATGTATGCACCAGAAGAACCTTGTCCAAATAAGTTACCTGTTAAAATTGGGGGACCTGTGTACCCTCTGAATTCATTGGTTAAGAATGAAATATTACCACCCAAGTTCCAGCCAAAATTAGATTTGTTTACCAACTGAGCATTCAATCCCAATTCTATACCTGAATTTACAACTTCTCCATTGATGTTTTTCCATCCTTTTACTTCTGGACCTGGCTCTGATACACTAGGATCTAGCAAAAGATCATTTGTAGTCCTGTTGTAATAATCAATTGAACCCGTAAAAATGTCAAATAGCCCAAAATCAACCCCAAAGTTTAATGTTGTTGAAGATTCCCACTTTAAGTTTGGATTTGCTACATTTTCTTGTTTTGTTCCTCCATTTTCTGTCAAGCCATATCTTGTCTGAGCAGATCCGGCAGGGAATTCCTGATTGCCTGTTTTACCCCATCCAGCCCTTAATTTTAGGTCATTAATATTGGTGCTTGAAGCCAAAGATCCCAAAGATTTAAGATCATACGAGGCTCCAAAGGAAGGGAAGATACCGTACTTGTTGTTTTCTCCAAATTTTGAAGAACCATCCGCTCTTACTGTAGCAGTGATGTTCAATCCTTTTCCTACTCCCAAATTCACTCTACCAAAGTATGACTGTAATTCACTAATAGGATCAGCGTATGAAAAAATACTTTTATTGCCCTGAGGTGCATTCTGAAGTGCATTATCATTGTCAAAATCTACTACTGAAAAGTCTCTCGCTGAAACAGCAAAACCTTTGAAGTCAAATTTTTGGTATTCATACCCTGCCACTGCATTCAATGTAAGGTTATCACTTAAAGTATTATTGAATGTCAAGGTGTGAGAATGAATAGACGATATCAAGTCGTTACTTGCAATGCCTGCCGCGCCTTTTTCGATAC
>JAYUTD010000548.1:0-2841 GCA_043755305.1 Saprospiraceae bacterium | reverse complement strand
ATTTCTAGCATATGAATTATTTTATATTTTTATAGATAAAAATCTCAAGATTTTAGCAATAACATGTATATGGATGGCTGATAAATATATTAGCGGTTATGTAAAATATACATTAGAAGAATATTTTGATCTTTTGCAAAAAAATGATATAGAAATTTTTATGACCCCAAATAATATTTTACAATATGAATTATTTATCATAAGATCATTAGATGGCAATATTAATATTGGTAAACTTTTCATCATTAGTAAAGATATAAATGAATTAATTAATTATTATCATAATATTATTCTTAATAATCCATTATTATTAAAATCTGATGAATTATTTGATCTTTATTTCAATACAATAAATAAATCTTTAAATTTTAATAGTAATAAATATATCACTATTGATATGTTTTTTTAAAACCCTTATAAAAGGGTTTAAGTCCATTGAATATTAATATTAAATATAGCTCCTGTTGTAATATATTCTAAATATTCATTACTATCATTAAATATAAAAGTAACATTATTATTATTTGATGTAACTAAAAGAGGTTGACTATTATGACCAAATCCATTAGTTGACATATAAATTTTATTTATTGAAACATTTGTTATAATATTAAATGTAATAGAAGTATTTGTTTTATTAAATAAAATATTACTAATATTTTTACTGTTATCTGTTTCATATTGTAATATAGCTGTCCCTATTTTACTATTATATGGTGGACCCATATTAATAATATAAGGACCATTACCATTATCATAATTCAAATTAATAAATTTTAACATATATTGCGACCAATTATTACTAATCGGCCCTGGTTCTCCCTTATCTCCTCTTTCTCCCTTATCTCCTTGATCCCCTTTAGCTCCAGTTGCACCAACACCTCCAGTACACCCTTTAGAACCAGGAGGACCCATAGAACCAGCTGGTCCATCGATACCTTGTGGACCAGTTGGTCCTTCCAACCCTTGTTGACCAGTTGGGCCACCTTCAGGGCCTCTATCACCTTTAATTCCCTGTGGGCCAGTTGGTCCAACTGGTCCATCTTTCCCCCTTACACCTTGGGCTCCTTCTGGACCAGGTACACCCATTAATCCTTGAATTCCTTGTGGCCCTGGAGGACCAGGATCTCCTTGTCTACCTTGCGGACCTTGAGGTCCTTCTTTTCCATCTCGACCAGCTTCACCTTGAGGACCCATCGGTCCTTGCGAGCCAGGTGGACCACCTAAAGGACCTGTTGGACCACATTCACCACAATCTCCTTTTGCTCCTGTGGGTCCCATTAATCCCAAGGGGCCAGGATTCCCCTTATCACCTTTGCAACCAGGAGGACCAGGAAGACCATCACATCCATTAAATCCTCTTGGACCAGGAATACCAGGTGGACCAGCTGGACCTTCAGAGCCTTCGGGTCCTGTCACACCTTGAAGTCCAACCGGTCCTGTCGGTCCAACAGGACCGGTTGGACCGGTCGACTCATCATTTATTTTTTCTGATGGATTTTTTTTGACAGTAAAAGTTTTTATCACAGGCCCCTTCACTGTTGCCGGTGCCGTAACGGGTCCCGTTGCCGGTGCCGTGGAAGGGCCATCGGCGGGAGAGAGGGCGGAAATAGATTTAAAATTTGTTTTTTTCATATTTTTTTAAAAAATAATATTTCTTTTAAAATATTTAATTACTGCAATTAGCGACACAAACTCCTTTTGATGGAATAATACCTACCATCCATGCTAAAAATGCAAATCCTACTGCAAGATAACACCACATACTTGAAAAGGCTTCAGGTGGATACATTGTCACAACATAAGCTGCTGATAAAATACCATAAATTATTAATAAAGAAACACCAATATTAGAAAATCCATAATACCAAAAAATAAGAAATAATGGCACAAATATTCCTATAATATACAAAATTCCAATATTACCCATTAGTGCATGATCATTTCGATACCATTCGATATGACCAGTTGATCCAACTGTAGCAGAAAATTGTGCAGATGAAAAAAATGTGTACATTAAAGCAATAACAAAAATAACAGAAAATAAAATAAGATTCAAAACAGCCAAAGTTTCTAAAAATTTTTTACCGCCTGTGGTACCCGTTTTTGACACCTCCACTTTGATAAATACATAAACACCAATTGCTAATAATAAACATTGCAACCACAATGTTATAAATAAAGCTTTACCACCTTGTGTTCCATTTGCATTATTATGAATACCATATTCAATAAGTTGTATTAATCCTAATGCTAATACAAAAGGTGCTAAAGCCCTATCATAATTCTCATTTCGATACCATAGAAATAAAGCTAATAATGCCAAAATCCACCAAGCAGAAACAGAAGCTTTAGCAGAAAAACACATCTCTATTTTTGTGCGAATAAATAAAAAAATAATATTTATTCTACAATTTTTTGAAAAAATAATATTTATTCTACAATTTTTTTTCGCACAAAAATTTCTTCTTACAAAAAATCCGTTTTTGTTCCAGAAGTTGGACACTGTAAATATTATGAAATTGGTACATGGCAAGAATACATTCAATTCTTATCATTTAAAGATGATGATCATGTTATTTTTGTAAATAAATTATTAACATTTATAGAAAAATATATGTTTACTGAAAAGTATTTTCTTGATATAAATGGTCTATCCTTCTTTGGTCTCAAAAATATCTATAATGCAGGTATCAAATTCTACAATGATAAAAATTTTGTCAATATTAATATTCTTGAATATTGCGATTTTGTTGATATTATGATGAAAAAAGAGCAAATTGTTATTAAAAATCCAATTTTATTTAATAATATTTCAAAAATTCATCCCTCTATTTTAAA
>JAYUTD010000547.1:0-2849 GCA_043755305.1 Saprospiraceae bacterium | reverse complement strand
ACCACTCATACATGAAATACATCGTCGTCTTATTCATTTTATGCCTTGCGTTCGATACTCAATCCAGACCAATGAATATGATGGACATACCTCTGACTTACTATGGCGATACCACCATCACTGATACTGTGATCTGTCCTGCATACAAAGGGAAGTGGATCAAGATGGGTGATAAGATCATTATCGATGGACCTTTTACTCAGTATGCAAAACGTAAAGGCGGAACTCCACCTTTCGTACCTGATGTGACTGTGTTGCAAGGTACAGAGCAGCCTCAGCCAGTGAAGGATTAAATAAAGCAATAGTACTTGGATCTAAAATCTTCTATCTAATACAATTCCATAATAGGAGATAACATCTTTTGCCTATTTTCATGCATTCATATTTCCCCTTTGAATGCCAAATCAATTTCCTGAACATATTGCTCGTGACAAAATAGATGCATTGCTGACCCAAAGTGGTTGGCTCATTCAAGAGAAATCAAAAATCAATCTCAATGCAGGACTCAGTATCGCTGAAAAGAAATATAGTACTGAAGTCGATGACCTCAAAGACTTCATCCTCTGCTATAATCCAAAGAATCGTAATAAAAGAAAAGAACTATTGGAGCGAAACGAATCTGGAAGGTCGCTGGCGAAAATTTCTATATGATCACATTATAGCTCGGGATAAAACCAGTTTGGATATCACTTGGCTCAAAGATCAATCGCTTGCTGATCTGGATTATCTCCCCGATCCGGATCTATTGGCATTGGAGATAGTAGAAAATCTGGAAGCTGGACTGGAAATTTTTAGATCTATTATTTCATCGTTGAGTAAGAAATCAGATTGATTGAATATATAATGGATTCATTTTTATTGGATCATTCCACCTCGCCTATATCCGGGCCTTCCAATTAATTTTCTTTTTAATTTTAATGCAACAAAAGCTAAGTTTATACATATTCGATCTAAGGTTTATGAAGTAAGAACCAAGGTCCATTCAATAAGATTTAAAATTGCTTCTGTTGCATTAAAATCTTATTGAATGGACCTTGGTTCTTACTTCATAAACCTTAGATCGAATATGTATAAACTTAGCTTTTGTCTTTGACGCCCATGCAGGATAATGTTGATGAATATATAAGGAGTATAAATGAAGCCAAGCCGTAGAGGCGCCTCGGTCACCGGATTTATAATCTTGAATACATGTGGTATAAATACCCATCAATTGATCCATATATTGATCCAGCGAAGCGGATGAACGTATAAGATCTGAGATTGATTTATTTTCATCCACATTATAAGACTCAATATCTCGTACGATATGATCTATATGATACGATTGGGTCATAGTCTTCCTACCAAAATTATACATACGTAGGAAATCAAAATTTTCTTTAGTCACTCTTCCGGCATATCCATTGGCATCACATACAATTACAGCAGCGCCTGTGCACATCGCTTCTATAGCGGCCTTGGCTTTAGCAAATATGATGTCATATTGATCCAAGAAGAGTTGTGGTTGAGGTTGATAATTGCCAACAAGAAGCCCCATGACATCCAGCGAAATATTACATCGGCGACAAGCTTCTTTTATATAGTTTAGATAATTTTCATCCGACGCATAATTACTAAACACCAATGCTTTTTTAGGTGCTGTGGCAAAATGAATTCTTTGCTTGAACTTAGAGGTGTCCGACCAATTGAAAATAACTTGGATGTATTTATCATTCAACGTGACTTCTTCAGTATATCGCTCCATACAAAAATAATCGACGGCGAAATACTTCATTATGTTTTTCAGTACTACAGGTTTGTCATAGGTAGCATACCGATCATGTATCCAATAGATAGCCGGAGCATTCCTATATTTGAATAATGCATCAATTAATAATGGAGAGTGATGAGCATGAATGATATCCGGTATTTGCTTTGATTGAGTAAGTGATGTAAAAACAACTATCCCTTGTGCTATGAGATCTAAACCTACCTCGCCTATGGAATGGGTGTAAATTTCAACATGTATTCCCCGATGCTTCAATGCTAAGGCCAGATCACGGGTATATGCCACCGTTCCACTTACTTGGTCAAGTACAATATTGGTAAGTAGGACATTCATTACTTGTATTTTTATAAAAAACAAAGAATACTTTACTCAACTAAAGTATTTCATATCGCTTTTGATATAGACCATTCATTAATTAAATAGTATTGAAATTATATAGATGCCTTAAATAGAGCTTCTGCAGCTTCTGTAAATGGTAATACATGATCATTAAAAGTAATAAGATCACGGTATAGTCCTTTAGCTATTTGTTCCCGACCAAATTGCTCATAGTATGGATAGTTACTATTCCATTTAATTTTTGGTTCGTCATTTACTACTTTTCGTATTATTTCTTTTTTAAAAGGGTCATTACCATATTTTTGAATAGCATTGTTTCGCTCAAATGCTAATTCCTGATAATCATATGCAGCGGTTTGTTTAGCATCAAACTCTCCTACGTTCAATACTAGGGAGATATCATCCTGATTGTCATTGTAAAGTATTGAATCCAATAAAAAATCGTAATTTTTAATTGGCCATGATTTATTTAACACAGTTGCTATCATGTTAATACTATATCTGCAAAGGTCATGGGTAGGGCTAAAACCTTCACATGCGTCACCGATAATAAAATCGATCTTATGTAGTTTTAATTCTTCTAAAACAGATATCATCCAGTGGACATGCCTTTCAACGGAAAGCGTCATCAACTCCTGATAAATTTGCTTATCAGGAACATGAGCAATATCTATGGCCAGTGTTGCACCGCAGGCTTGCAATATTTTCAATGAACTGTCTACACGCGATGCTTGTTTCGATC
>JAYUTD010000546.1:0-2851 GCA_043755305.1 Saprospiraceae bacterium | reverse complement strand
TCCAATGAGACCCTGGCGACGTGCAGTGCGGTATTTACAAGATAGTACAGCGAATGTAAGTATTAATTATAGTATCGACACATTGAGATTAAGGCAGGCGGTTAGCCTGTCTTTTCTCAATGGATGTCCCTGTAATACAAAAAAAGTATATGGGGTACGCAATGCATAATAAAATAGATAAGGCATTTTATTCTTGGCCATTGCACAAAACCACAGCGCAATATCTTACCATGGCCAGCAATTTTTTTAAAGCCTGTACCCATTTTGCTCTTGCACATAAAAAATATTTTATTTATTTTTGACTAGATTTTGGTCCGAAAAAAGTACTACCAAAGCACCAAAATCAAAGAGAGTTTAGTATAGCGTAGGTGTAGGGCACGATTGGCACTGCTCCCACAAATAAAAAAAGTAAGCAATGAAAGTAAAATTGTATTTATTGTGCTTTGCAATACTGGCATCCTGTGGCAAAAAAGAAAAGGAAAGCAATCATCGACAGGTGGACAAAATATAAATTAAGGTCTTTGTGACCATATAAAAACAAATCAGAGTATACATTGGCAGCCAGGATAAAGCCAGGCGTGCTGATATGCAGGCATTGTACCAACACATGCTTCAAATGTTTCCCATCACCTTAATTCTCAATGGTAGCAAATAATGTTTTTCCTTTAAATGCTTTGTACCCATGGGCACCCATTATGAAATCTGTCCCATTTGTTGCTATAGAAGATCCTAAAAATTCGCTGTAGTTTGCATTTGGATCAGCAATTCTTCGCTTAATTTTAATATATGTATTTTCCACTACGTATTCATAAACATAGCCGCTATGGTATAATTCATTTGTGCTAAGCGGATAGCCGATGAATAAGTGATTGTCTTTAATGCATAAAGATTGTCCGAAATTTTCATACCCAACTCTTGTCATGCCGGAGGGAATATTGATTTGTTCGCCATATACCCATACATTACTAGCGTTTTTTCTAAAACTATATACCACTCCCTCCCCAAAGTCCCCGCCATTGATAGCTCCACTTACCATCATATTGCCATAAAAGTCTACGGATGCGCCTAATTCATAGTTGGCTTGTGGATAAGTTGGAAATATTTTTTGATGAAAGGCAAAGAACGAACCTACCTTTGCATATGCATACAAACATCCGGTATTGACTACTCCGTTAATACTTGCTCCACTTGCTCCAACAACAATTGTATCATTATGGATTACTACCGCAGTGCCAAATTTATCGTTTGCCATTCCGTCAGGGGCTATTAATTTCTGTGATTGCGCCCAAATACCATTATTCAAGGTAAAAATGTAGGCCTGGCCTTTAGCTACATTTGAAGTAATTCCATACTTAGCTCCTACTACGATTTTATCGCCTTCAATATCAATTGCTTGCCCAAACTCATTTGCATTCTGTGGATCTAAGGGCTCTACTTTTTGCTGCTGTGTCCATACATTGCCATTGCGTTCAAAAACATATACATACTTTTTACTCAAGCCAACGACAAGATGGTTGCCATGCATAGCAATATTTTGTCCAAAATACTCAAAGGCGCTGCCATCACTTGCATACAATTTAGCCTCTTGAAGCCATTCTCCGTTAATTTTATGGAATACATACACTACACCCTGGTTTTGGTTATTATTGACTTCAGCATGGGATGCTGCTACTGCTGCATAATCGCCATCCATGGCAACTTTATACCCAAAATAGTCCTCTGCTATGCCGTCGCTTGCTTGCTTCTTATTTAACACAGCATTGGCTTCCTCATCCAACATAACAAATGGATTCCATTTACTGCCATTGTACATGTACAACGCTTGTCTCTCCATATCATACACCAGTAAACCATTTGCTGGATTTATGATTGCTTTTCGTTGAGATGAATTCATCCGAGGTGTTAAAAATCCTTTGTTGGTGCTACTTACTTCTAATGCTGCACTTTGGTGCGGTTGATTGGTATTAATTCCTACATTGTTCTGTGCACATAAAAAACCAATAGCAATTGTCAAAATCATTGATGTTAATATAAATTTTTTCATTTTTTTAATGTATCCTTTTGTAAATACTCTGCAAATAAAGGAAAGGAAAGACCGGCTTCCAAATGCGATTTGTGAACGGTCAATTTACTTTTACGAACGGCAGTTGTCCCTTTCTTTTTACTATCCTGTTAAGCTATCTCCTATCCATGAATCCTACTATCGCTTAAACATGCTTGTTGCAATATGCTATCGAAAAATGGCTATGGTGCAACCAATTATTGGCATTTTTATAAAATTATAAAGACCACTTCTTTTTGCTCGCTTGCTTTAAGAATTGATCGCACTCTCTTGCCTTCAATGGTGCATAAGAGTTTACTGCTCTATTCCCACACCGCTTGATAAGATACCAATACTTGATACTATAGTGAAAGTATACAGCGTATAGCTTACACCTTTTGAGATATGTATCTACACTATGCGCTTCTCTTTTAATGTGTATTATGAATCGCTGCAAAAAAAAATTGCTATGAATGGTGTGATGATAACAAGATAAAAAGCCGAATCGATTACACCCATTGAAAACCCAATGGCCAAATGAAATGATTTGCATACATAATTTCTTCGTGTGTAAAACAAAATGCACTTTTTTTAATCATGCCTTTTTTTATTCCAACCCTTCACCACGTTGGATTCCTTCATTTATTAAAGTATGAATCCTACGTGGTAAAAGGAGTC
Organism: Saprospiraceae bacterium; assembly: GCA_043755305.1. Taxonomy (GTDB): domain Bacteria; phylum Bacteroidota; class Bacteroidia; order Chitinophagales; family Saprospiraceae; genus JADKBO01. Next base: position 132 of record JAYUTD010000546.1, on the reverse strand, counting down.
AAAGGCATAATTAAAAAGACTTTATGGTTTCACTTCTATTGGCCTCGCAAAGTTTTACTCGGTAACAAAACTAAATTGTGCTTTTTTAGCACAATTTTGCTTCGCATCGTTTTGTCATCCTAAAGGGGAGAA
>JAYUTD010000545.1:0-7106 GCA_043755305.1 Saprospiraceae bacterium | reverse complement strand
AATCCAACTTCTGAAGTGGCACCATTGCTACAAGTGGAAGGTGTTACTTTTTGGTATAAAATCAATATATCTTCTGTGCTACCTTTATTAGACAACACTATTCTTCCCACTCCACCAGGTGAGAGTTGGGCTGTAGTTCTTATTTTCACCCACGTCACAACACCTGTGCTTGCATTAATATCACCTCTATAGACGCCACCTGTGCCACCTGGGGCTTGACCATGGATGGCCACAAAATATTTGTCTAATGTGCCATTATAAATGATGTCTGAAGGAAGTCCAGAGTTTAATGTAGAATTGCCTAATACATTAGACCAAGTCGATCCGCCATTTGTCGATCTTTTGATAGTTTCTCCGGCAGCAACATATAGCCAGCTGTTGCCAACATCAACAACTACATTGCTGATAAAGTCAAAGTCGCTATCATAGGAATAAGGATCGCTGGAGGTACTGGGTAATTCAGTCCAGGTCAAGCCATTATTTGTAGATTTTAATACACCTATACCCATATAATCGGCTCCTTCAGCGGAAGCACTATTGCCTACTTTTTCACCAGTACCTGCATACCAAGTGCTGTTGGTAATCGGATCTTGAGCTATTGCTGTGACACTTTGAATTACATTATTAGAGGATACTTTTGTCCAGGATCCACCGCCATTTGTAGATCTGAAAATACCTGAGGAGACACCTCCTGCTAAAACAATATTCGTGTTTAAAACATCGAAGGCAAGAGCTCTGGTCCTGCCACCAAAATTATTTGGCCCACGGCTAGTTATATTGATGGTAGGTAATATTCTGGAATGATCTCTGTCATATGGAAATGAAAATTCTGCCACTTCTTTTGCAGCTTCCATTGCTTGTTTTATTACCTCTTTGGGTACAAGTCCAGTCTTCGGATCCCTGATCATCTTGGTTTCAAAACTTAATCTCTCTAAGGCTGTCTTTCGCTTTCTTTCTACTTCATCCTCACTTTCATTTTCATGTTCAATTTTTAATCGAGAGTTCCATCCATTATTTGTAAGGGACAAGCTTTTATTTGAATTCAAAAATGGATTATTAACTTTCATTGTTGCTGGAGTCGATTTATCTGCAACAATCTCTGATTTTACCTTTTTATCAACGACAACCAACCTTTCATTTTTAGCATCATTTGATGGTTCAAAGAAGGGGATATAATGTAATAATGTGAAAATGAATAAACTTAATGATAAAGTTTTTGTAATAACTGGTTTTTGCATAAAAATTATATCTCTTTTAAAAATGGCTACCCACAACTAGGAATTCGCTGATCAATTATCCTTAACATACTATGTGAGAATTGATGTAAATTTAAAGCTCTAAGCTATGTTCAGACTTGGATTTTTTATTTAATTTGTTGGATTTTTTTAAACTTGATTAACATTAAAAATATTATTTAATTGAATATCAGCTATTTATAAAAATGGTAAGTATTCAGCTTTGAAATTTTTAATTAGATTTTGCCATGATTTTTGCATCTTCTAGGAACAAAAATAACGCCAAAATCAGATACATTTCCTCTTTTCACCACGGATTAACATCCATGGGTACAAATATTAAATCCCCTTTGGGGTTATAGCTGATTGGTTACGAAAAATGTACTATCTATTTTTTACATCGCTTGGAGGCAATCCAAAATAATCTGCAAATGCTCGACTAAAATAGGCAGGGTCATTAAAGCCAACTTTATAAGCTATTTCTGCGATATTCAGATTTTCATTTTCTAGCATAAACATCGCTTTTTCTAATCTGCAATTTTTAATATAACTTACCAATGTGACACCTTTTATCGCTTTGACCTTTCTAGTCAATTGTAGTTGATTGTAAGGTGTAAAAGAGGCAATATAGGATGGACTCAGTTTTTCACTCGAAATATGGGTTTCAATAATTTGGTTTAATGTTTCCAGCAATTCTGAATCTACATCTTGATAGGACGCTGTTGCATCAGGCAAGATATGGCTAGAAGATGGTGGTGATGTTTTGGCACTATATTTTTGTAATAAAACTAAGCGCAGTAAATGCAGTTTTTCAAGAACGATAAACAGTTCTTGTTGCAAAAATGGCTTGGTTAGGTAAGCATCAGCTCCTCTGCCTAGGCCTTTCATTCTAGATTCATCACTGGTTTTTGCAGTGAGTAAGACTATTGGTATGTGATTCGTGATCGGATTATTTTTTAAAATATCACATAACTCATAGCCGTCTTTATGTGGCATCATGACATCACTGATTATAAGATCAGGGACTTTTTCCAATGCTATATCTATTCCATTTTGACCGTCACGAGAAAAAACAATATTGTATTTATTTTTTAAAATAAGCATAAGATATTCTATTAAATCCTCATTGTCTTCTACAATCAAAAGCAATGGCTTTTCACTATCACTTAGTATCTCAATTCTATCATTTACTTCAGTGGAATTTTCACTTTCAAATAATTTATTAAAATTAAAATTTTCTTTTTCCAAAACATGAATGTTTTCTGTCTTTGCAGATGGAAGTTTCACGGTGAATTTTGAGCCTACATTTAATTCACTTGATACAGTAATATCGCCACCGATAAGACCTACCAATTCCTTTACGTAAGATAATCCAATTCCAGTGCCTAAAGATTTATAATCATTTTCATTAACTTGCTTTATTTGATAATATCTTTTAAAAATCGAATCCAATTCCAAGGAAGGAATACCTATCCCAAAATCTTCAATTAAGATGTTAATATGGTTTTTTACTTCAAATATTTTCACAAGAATAGTTCCGCCAGTATTAGAAAATTTAATTGCGTTGTTAAGAATGTTTATTAAGATCTTTTTTAAAATGTATCTATCTATATTTGCTAGAATGGAGGTTGGGTTTTCATCAAATATTATATTAATATCCTTTTTAGCTGCCAAAGGCTTGATATCATCTATAACATCCTTAATGATAGCTGCAATATCATCATTTGCCCAATTTACAGGATATGCATTGCTCTCTATTTTGCCAATATCAAGGATTTGATTCACTAAATTCAAAAGAAAATTTGCATTAGAACTTATAAGTTTTGAAGAACTTTCCGAATTTTCAATAAGCTGATTTTTATCTTGCGCCATACCAAGAATGACCGTCAGTGGAGTTCTAAATTCATGGGTGATATTAGCATAAAATTTAGATTTAAAATCTTGGATTATTTTATAATTATCCTGTTCTTTTTTTTCTTCATCTAGTTCTATTTTTTTCTGTAATTTTCTTTCCCAGTTTTTGAACCAAAAATAGAGTAGGGCCAATAAGCACAATGCATAAAATATTTTTGCAAGCATAGAACTCCACCATGGATTTTTAATAACAATCACTAGCGATCTCACCATTTCAAAAGTGTCACCGATTTGTTTCTCAGCTTTAATTTTGAGAAAATAAGTTCCACTTCCTAATTGATTGAGTTCAAGAATATTTTTATTCTTTAGATTTACCCAATTGATAACCTCGGGGGATGAAGTCAGCGAATATTGATAAGAATATTTCGCTGGATCTATAAAATCTAATGCCGAAAATACAATAGAAATTGTATTCGAATTATAGTCCAAGGATATTTTTTTTACATCCTCTATTGATCCAATAAAAGGCTTCATCAATTTGGATTTAGGATCTAAATAATTAAGTCTAAGTATTTTTAAATTATTTTTAGAAGGTAAATTATTGTAGATTTTTTCGGGGATAAATTTTCTAATAATGCCATCTAATGATTGAAAATAAACTTCGCCAGATCTTTTACTTTCTGCAATGGACCCATAACCACCTTCAATGTCATTGGCATTTCCATAATAGTGCAAGATATCATTTTTATGATTAATCTTCAATATACCCTTCCTATGATTTACCCACACATCTCCATTGGAATCATTAATTATTCTATTCATCCAATCGTCTTGAAATCCTTTATCTTCATTGAACTGTTTGAATTTTTGTGTTGTTGGATCAAATTTATTTATACCACTCTTTTGTGTCGTAATCCATATTTTGCCAAGTCTATCTTCAGCGAGACTCAGCGTATAATTACTTGATATACTATTTTTATCTCCTTGATTATACAAATAGTACTTTGTGGTCTCCTTCGATTTATCGATGAGCAATAATCCATTGTTAGCTCCTGAAATCCATACTTTGTTAGAAGAAGAAATGAGCAAACTTTGTAGCGCATTGCTCTTCAAGATCCTTTTATCTTTATTGTATTGAGACCAGTGCGTGTAGTGTTTGATTAGCCCTACCTTTTCATCAAAATCTTGCTTTTTTACCATCACCAATCCATTTCCCCAAGTTGTCAGCCAAAGATCGCCATCAAAATCAAAAGCACCATCTAGGAGATAGCCAAGATTTTGAGGCAATGATTTATCAATACTTATACTTATAATTTTTCCATCCTTAGGATTTAATAATACTAATTTTTCACTTTTTATAAGTAGTAGATTTCCATCTTTGGTAAATAGACAATTATTTGATCCATAGATTGGATAATATTTTATCTCTCCATTCCTATCATTGTACTTCGCCAGCCCTTTTTTGCTATTCATCCATAAAATGCCATCTTTTGAAAATTTTATCCAAGGTATATCAGAAAGGGAATCATGGGAAGGAAGCCCAGATTTTATATATAACTCTTGCTTTGGATTGTAAAAATATACATGAGTTACCCCAGTCTTACCTATCCAAAGTAAGCCTTGTTTATCAATAAATAATTTGTTAAGTTGCCAAGCCGATTCCACTTCTTGGCCTATATTCTTTTTGTTTATTTTTATTTCCACTTTGGTTTTGTCAGAAGAAAGGCGGTACAAATAATCGTCAACAATAAGCCAAAGTTTTTGATCAACATCCATTTGCCAATCCCTAAGTTCTCCTTGAATTTTAATGCTACTTTTTATGGAAAGATTAATAAAATGATCCTTCTCAATATCATAGGCTGCAATATTGCCATCTTTCGTTAATCCGATATAAATAAACGAAGCATTAATTTTTAACAATGGAGCTGGATAGTCAGCATCTATTTGTAAATCTTTATAAGCTATCGAAGTCCATTTATTTGTGGTTAGATTCAATATTTCAAATCCAAAGAAAGTACTCACAGCCACCCTATTTTTCAACGGAATAATTGATTTTATATAGCCACTTTTCAATTGCCCTTCCCCTTTTCCAGGAGAGAATCTCGTGGTCTTCTCTGTCATAGGATTAAACAGATTAAGTCCTTTGTATCCGCCTACCCATAACTTGCCATCGCCTTTTGCGATGCACAGTAATTCATTTTCCAGAAGTGAATTTTGATTGTGGGCATCATGTTTATAATTCTTATACATGTTTGTTTTAGGATTGTAAAAGCACATACCATAGTCTTCAGTGACAATCCAAAAATTGCCAAAATCATCCTCTACCAAGTCTTGAATGGTATTTGATGCAAGTGAATTTTTATCAATTGGATTTGACATCATGTTGACAACTTCATGGCCATCAAAAATCTTTATACCACTATTGGAACAAATCCATAGCTGTCCCAATTTATCTTGAAAGAAGGTTTGAACATTATTGACCAATACCTCTTCTTTATTTGTATGAGAAAGTCGGGAAAAATAGACATCTGTATTTTGTGCCCAACAAATTGATGCAAGAAAGGCAATAACCAGTAAAATAAAATACTTCATCATGATAGCTACAGATGTTTACATTTATGGACGCAATTTACATATTAATTTGTAAAATCGAAGAGTCCATAAAGTGATACCGTAGGATATTATAAATTCCAAAGCACGAAATGTAGAGAAGCGAAATGAGGGGATACCATAGAACGGAATAAATTGGTAATCACTTTTTTTGGTGGAATCAAAGTCCATAAAGGCGAAAGAGGGAAAGTCTAAAGTCCATAAAGTCGGAAAGGCAATACAGGTGAAAAGTCCATAAAGGCAAAAGTCTATGAAGTCAAAAGTTGAAAGTTCACCGAGAGAGACTGGTCTTTTGCCCTAAATCTTACCTTTTTAGCCTATTGAAATTATGAATTTTGCTAATTCCTGCCATCTATTCCAGGCATATTATATAAAAGATTTCTCTACAAGCCACATTTTTACTTTATTTGTACAAAATTAGATCAAATGAAATTTTTTACAATTGTCACATGTATACTTTTATCCTACTTTAGCTTTGCTCAGTCCATCGACCAAGACTACCTCAAAGCCCTAGAATGGCGAGGCATAGGTCCTTTTAGAGGCGGGCGATCATGTGCCGTGGTCGGTGTGCCGGGCAAGCCCAATTTGTTTTATTTTGGCGCAACCGGAGGCGGCGTATGGAAGACGATAGATGGTGGAAGGACATGGGCCAATGTATCAGATGGTTTTTTTGGCGGATCTATAGGTAGCATTGCAGTATCTACTTCAGACCCAAATGTAATATATGCAGGCGGTGGTGAGCAGACGGTAAGGGGCAATGTCTCATTTGGCTACGGCATTTGGAAGTCTGAGGACGCAGGCAAAACATGGAAGAAATCAGGCCTGGAATCAGGTAGGCATATAGCACGAATAAGAATTCATCCCACCAATCCTGACATTGTGTATGCTGCAGTCATGGGTGACCTGTTTAAACCAAGCCAAGACAGAGGCGTATACAAAAGTATAGATGGTGGCAAGACGTGGATAAAGGTATTGTTTTCCAATGAAAATAGCGGTGCAGTTGATTTGGTCATGGATCCTTCCAACCAAAGAACTTTATTTGCTTCGACATGGAATGTAAGACGCACACCTTATGATTTGTCTTCCGGAGGAACGGGATCCGGCTTGTGGAAGAGTACAGATAGCGGCGAGACTTGGACCAATATATCTGATGCCAAGGGCTTGCCTTCGGGAACACTAGGTATCATCGGAGTTACGGTATCTCCACTCAATAGTGAGAAAATATATGCCCTCATCGAAAATGAAGAAGGTGGTATTTTTTCTTCCGCGGATGGTGGCAAAACATGGACGGCACAGAGTAAAGACCGGTCCCTTAGACAGAGGGCATGGTATTATACCAGAATATATGCTGATACCAAAGACGAAGGCACACTCTATGTGGTCAATGTAAGCTACCATAAGTCAACA